>NZ_JBJURL010000048.1:0-33645 GCF_046097905.1 Pseudarthrobacter sp. NKDBFgelt
CCATGCTCCGCGACGGCAGCCTCTACCAAGCCCAAACACCAACAGCAGCTTGACGAAAAACATAGGGACACTCTCACTCGTCCGCTAGCTCAACGGCGCCTGTGGATAACTTCTGCAGCCTTTAGCCGTATCGGGGCACAATGCCAGCATGCAAAAGCAGGATTCTTTGCCCCTGCCGTTGGCAGCGGCTCCCTTCACCTTCGGCTCAGCCCTGGCTTCCGGTATCCCGTTAAGCAGGCTTCGCCGCAAGGATGTGATCAACGTAAGCCGCGGCCTCTACCGTCCGGCGGGCTGGGATTTTGACCTGGAAGGTGCGGCCAGAGCGTTGTCCGCTGCGTCGCCGGGAGCCTGGATCTCACATGTGACCGCGGCCCGGCTTCGATGCCAAGTGCTGCCACCATGGCTGGCGGATTCGTCAGAGCTGCATCTGAGCAAGCCGCGATCGCTGCCATCGGTCCGCCGGAAGGGCGTGTTCGGCCATACCGTGCTGGCACGTGAAGATGAGGTTGAACTTGTCGATGGCATCCGCCTGAGCACGCGATCCCGCACCTGGCTCGATCTGGCACGGGACCTGCCGCTCGACGATCTGGTGAGCATGGGTGACGAGCTCATCCGCGTCCCGCGCGTGGATTTCGAAGGAAGGACAGAGCCCTACGACACCCCCGCAGGCCTTCGCGCACTTGTAGCCCGGCACCCGAATCTCCAAGGCATCGTCAGGGCCCGTGAAGCGTTGGACCTGATGCGCGTGGGCGCCGACTCCGCGCCGGAAACGCTGCTCCGGCTGGCTATTGCCAGCGCCGGCTTACCCGAGCCGGAACTCCAGGTGCCATTGCGCGCTGGAGACGCGCGGTCGCCGTCGGCCGATCTCGGCTATCGTCATCGCCGCCTTGCGATCCAGTACGACGGCGGGCATCACCTGGGTGAGGCACAGATCTTCAGCGACAGGAGGCGTGACAAGGCCTTCGAATCGGCCGGCTGGACGGTCCTCGTCTTCGAAAAAGATGACCATGCTGACGACTTTCGCCGCGCCGTGGAACAAATCAAAAGAGCGCTCCGGAACGGTTGGCTTGACCACCCCCAGGCGTCTGGGTTCGCCGGCGGGGCCTGAGCATCAAAGGACTCTTGTGCAATGACGACGGCGGCGCTTAAGGCCGTGACGCTCCCTCACCAGGGGTGAGGGAGCGTCACAGGAAAACCCTCATCAAATGAGAGAGGATCACGGGAAAACCCTCATCAAATGAGAGAGGATCACAGGAAAACGCACATCAGGTGAGAGAGCGTCACGCAAAAGCCTGCGTTAAATGAGAGAGCGTCGCAGGGGGTTACCGGAGGACCACCGTGCGGTTGCCCTGCAGGATGACCCGGCCCTCGCAGTGCCAGCGCACCGCGTTGGACAGGGCCTTGCACTCGGTGTCGCGGCCGGCGGCCACCAGGTCCTCGGGCCCGTAGGTGTGGTCCACCTCCACGGTCTGCTGGGAGATGATCGGGCCCTCGTCCAGCTCGCTGTTGACGTAGTGGGCGGTGGCACCCACGGTCTTGACTCCGCGCGCGTAGGCCTGGTGGTACGGCTTGGCACCCTTGAAGCTGGGCAGGAACGAGTGGTGGATATTGATCGCCTTCCCGTCCAGCTTGCGGGTCAGGTTGTCGCTGAGCACCTGCATGTAGCGGGCCAGCACCACAAGCTCCACGTCGAACTCGTCCACCAGCTCCAGCAGCCGCGCCTCTGCCTCAGGCTTGGTCGCAGCGGTAACCGGCACGTGGAAGAACGGTATCCCGTGCCATTCCACCAGGGCCTGGTGGTCGGTGTGGTTGGACACCACGGCCACCACATCCACGGGCAGTTCGCCGATGCGCGCCCGGAACAGGAGATCGTTGAGGCAGTGCCCGAACTTGGACACCATGATCAGCACCCGCCGCTTTGAGCCGTGCGGCTCCAGGCGCCAGCGCATCCCAAAACGCTCCGCAACGGGACCAAACGCGGCCCGCAGCGTGTCCGCGGTGGAGGCATCGCCGTCGGACGCGAAATGCACCCGCATAAAGAAGTGCCCTTCGGAACGTTCGCCGAACTGCTGGTTGTCGATGATGTCGCAGCCGTGCTCCAGCAGGAAGCCGGACACGGCGTGGACGATGCCCGGCGACTCGCTGCAGTCCAGCGTGAGGACATGCTCCACGGTGGTCAGCGGCGCGGAAAAGGAAGTTTCAGTCTCAATGGCGGTCATGGTTCAGCACTCGATCACATTCACGGCGAGTCCTCCTCGGGAGGTTTCCTTGTACTTGGTTTTCATGTCGGCTCCGGTTTCACGCATCGTCTTGATGGCTTTGTCCAGGGATACCTTGTGGCTGCCGTCGCCGTGCAGGGCAAGACGGGCGGCGTTAATGGCCTTGACGCTGGCGATCGCGTTGCGCTCGATGCAGGGGATCTGCACCAGCCCGCCCACGGGGTCGCACGTGAGGCCCAGGTTGTGTTCAATGCCCACCTCGGCGGCGTTCTCCACCTGGGCGGGCGTGCCGCCCAGCACCTCGCAGAGCCCGGCGGCGGCCATGGAGCAGGCGGAACCCACTTCACCCTGGCAGCCCACCTCGGCGCCGGAGATGGAGGCGTTGATCTTGAACAGGATGCCGACGGCGGCCGCCGCCAGCAGGAATCGGACCACGCCGTCGTCGTTGGCGCCGGGGACAAACTTCACGTAGTAGTGCAGCACCGCGGGAACGATCCCCGCGGCGCCGTTGGTGGGGGCGGTGACGATGCGTCCGCCGGCGGCGTTTTCCTCGTTCACGGCCAGCGCGAACAGGTTCACCCATTCCATCGCCCGGAGCGGATCGGTCACGCCGGTGTCCGCCGTCAGGGTCTGGAACAACGACGGCGCGCGGCGGCGGACGTTGAGTCCGCCGGGCAGGATGCCTTCCGCGGCACAGCCGTTGTCCACGCATTCGCGCATCACCGCCCACAGCCCCAGCAGCTTCTCCCGGAGCTCCGCTTCGGTCCGCCAGGTCAGTTCATTGGCGAGCATGACGTCGGAAATGGACATCCCCTCGCGTTTGCAGATCTCCAGGAGCTCGTCGGCTGTGCTGAACGGGTAGGGCAGGACGGTGGAGTCCGCCACCACCCTGTCGCCGGCGTCGGCGTCCCCGTCAACAACGAAGCCGCCCCCAATCGAATAGAAGCTCCGTTCGCTGAGGACTGCCCCGGCGTGGTCCAGGGCGCGGAAGGTCATGCCGTTGGGGTGGGCCGGGAGGGACTTGCGCCGGTGCAGCAGCACGTCCTCGTCCCAGTTGAAGTCCACCCGGTGGTCCCCGCCGATCCACAGTTCGGCGTCCAGGGCAGCTGCGGCAACCTGGTCGTCGGCCGTGAAGGTGTCCACGGTTTCGGGGTCCAGCCCCTTGAGGCCCAGGACCACGGCCTTGTCCGAGCCGTGGCCCCGGCCGGTGGCGCCGAGGGAGCCGAACAGTTCAGCCTGTACGCGCCGGGTGGAGCTTAAGTGTCCGTCGCCCTTGAGCCCGTCGGCGAACAGCTTTGCTGCCCGCATCGGGCCGACCGTGTGTGACGACGACGGCCCGATGCCAACGGAGAACAGGTCCAGGACGCTGAGGGCCATTTAGGGGACCTCAGGCGAGGCGTACTCGCGCATTGCGTCGAGGAGCCAGCGGCCCAGGAAATCGGCGAATGACGCGCGGGGGAAGAGTCGGAACGTTTCCTCGCCGGTCTTCCAGAGCACCACGGGGATGTTGCCCACCTCCGTGGAGAGCGCCGTGCCGGCTTTCAGCACGCGGGGGTGCAGGTCCAGTGAGCAGCCCTTCTCCAGGACAGCGCGGGCCCGAGGGCCGGTGAGTTCGAACGTGGTGCGGTTGGCGGAGAGGTCCACCATCTGGCCGGCACCGCCGCCCAAGGCTTCGCGGAGAGCCTGGAGCAGGCCGCCGCCCAGGGATTCGTGGGCTTCCCGCGGTGCCACCACCAGGAACTCTTCCGGGCCGAGCCACAGCACGGATGTCTCACCGCTGCCGGCCACGCCGCCGCATGCGGCGGGAAGCCCGCCGGTGACGGCGGCGATGCGCTGTCCGGCGTCGCTGTCCCGGTTGACCCGGAGGCCCACCATGGTCAGGAAGGCCACCTCGGACAGTTCCACTACGCCCCGGACGGAGCCGGTTTCAAAATCTGCGCGGAGCTGGGCGGCGGGGCTGACACGGAGTGAGAGGTTCTTCTCGTAGGAGGTTGCGGGTGCTGCTGTTTCAGCCATCTTTGCGGGTCCCTTCGGGGTCAAAAAGTACGGTTTCGGCGACGACGACGTCCACCAGCTGGTCGCCGGCGGCAGCAGTCAGGGTTTCGCCGATGCGGTTGCGGCCGTTCTTGATCAGGGCCAGGCCAAAGGACCTGCCGAGTGCCGCGCTGTGGTAGCTGGAGGTGACGAAGCCTTCCATCGGCACCGGCCCGTAGGCAGGGTTGGTGGAACGGCCCTTCTCCACGAGCTGGGTGCCTTCCGGCAGCCGCAGCGTCCCGTCCACCGGCAGCACGCTCACCAGGTGCTTGCGGTCCTCGCGCTGGCCGTCGGCCCGGGAGTAGGAGCGCTTGCCAATGAAGTCCTTGGCCTTGGAGACGATCCATTCCATGCCGGCATCCTGCGGGGTAACGGTACCGTCCGTGTCCTGGCCGACGATCGGGTAGCCCTTCTCGGCGCGGAGCACGTGCATGGTTTCGGTGCCGTACGGGGTGATGTTGAATTCGGCGCCGGCGGCTGCCACGGCCTCCCAGGTGTTCAGCCCGTACCAGGACGGCACGTTGATCTCGTAGGCCAATTCACCGGAGAACGAAATCCGGCAGACCCGGGCGCGGACGCCGGAGGCGAGGGTGGTTTCGCGGAAGGTCATGAACGGGAAGGCTTCGGCTTCCAGCCCGCCGTTGGCGGCCAGTTCCGGTGCCACCTTGGCCAGGACCGCGCGGGATTTGGGCCCGACGACGGCGATGGTGCTCCACTGTTCGGTCACCGAGGTGCAGTGAACGTCCAGCTCCGGCCATTCGGTCTGCAGCCACTCCTCCAGCCAGTCCAGCACCTTCGCGGCGCCGCCGGTGGTGGTGGTCATGAAGTAGGTGTCGTCGTCCAGGCGCAGGGTCACGCCGTCGTCGAAGATCATGCCGTCCGCCATGCACATCACGCCGTAGCGGGCCGAACCCGGGGCGAGCTTCTTGAAGGCGTTGGTGTAGATCCGGTTGAGGAACTCACCGGCGTCTTTGCCACGGATTTCGATCTTGCCCAGCGTGGTGGCGTCCATGAAGCCCACGGAGTCGCGGACGGCGGCGCATTCACGCAGCACGGCCTCATCCATGTCCTCCCCGGCCTGCGGGTAGTACCAGGGCCGCTTCCACTGCCCGACGTCTTCGAACAGCGCGCCCTTGGCCACGTGCCACGGGTGGATGGAGGTCTTGCGGGCGGGGTCGAACAGCTCGCCGCGCTGGCGGCCGGCCAGTGCCGCGAAGGCCACTGGCGTGAAGGGTGCGCGGTAGGTGGTGGTGCCAATGTCGCCGATGCCGCGGGAGGCTTCTCCTGCGGTGCGCAGCGCGGCGGCGATGACGCCGATCGCATTGACGCCGGAGGTCTTGCCCTGGTCGTTGGCGGTGCTGATGGAGGTGTAGCGCTTGATGTGCTCCACCGAACGCATGCCGGCTCCGGTGGAGCGCAGCACGTCGGCCACCGACTGGTCGCGCTGGAAGTCCACGTAGTGCTGGTGCCATTCGTCAGGGGTGCCCTGCTCGCCGGGAACCAGCCACAGCTGGCGGGTGGGGGCGGAGGCCTTCGGCTCGAAGAGCGGTACGGGCGTTGTGCCGGACGCGAACCCGGCAGCGATGGCTGCGGCTGCACCGGCGGAGATGCCCTCGGCCAGGCAGTCGGCCAGGTCGAAGCTGCCGCGGCCCGAGCCGATGGTCTGCTGGTTGGGGACCACGGTGCTCGGCACGAAGGCGGCCAGCTCGTCGTCCCAGCGCAGCTTGCCCTGCCGCTGGGAGTGCAGGTGCACCAGCGGGCTCCAGCCGCCGGACACAGCCAGCAGGTCGCAGGCGATCTGTTCGACGCCCGAGGTGAGCTCGCCGCCGTCGTTAATGCTGCGGACGGTGACGCCGTCCACGCGGCCATCTGCCGATGTGGAAGAGGTGTTGGCCACGGCGCTGCCAATCAGCACCCGGGTGCCGGCTTCGACGGCGGCAGCGGCCACCGCGGTGAGCTGCGGGCGGGCGTCCACCACGGCGGCCACCTTGACGCCCGCTGCGCGGAGGTCCGCGGCCACGGCGTAGGCGCTGTCATTGGTGGTGCTGATGACCACGCGCTGGCCGGCGGCCACCCCGTAGCGGTTCAGGTAGCTGCGGACGGCCGAGGCGAGGATGATGCCGGGGCGGTCGTTGTTCTCAAACACCAGGGGACGCTCGTGGGCGCCCGGTGCCAGGACAACCTGGTTGGCACGGATGTGCCAAATCCGCTGCCGGGATACGCCGGACGCCGCGGGGGAGGACAGGTGGTCCGTGCGGTTCTGGACGGCGATCACGTAGTTGGCGTCGTAGGCGCCGAAGGCCGTGGTGCGGTTCAGGACGGTGGACTCGGCACCGGAGACGAGCTCGGCTTCGACGTCCGCCACCCATTCCAGGGCCGGCTTGCCTTCGATGGTCTCAGCCAGTTCCGGTGCCGTTGACCCGGACAGGAGCGAGCCACCCAGTTCGGGCTGGTCGTCCAGGAGCATCACGCGGGCGCCGGTGCGGACGGCTTCGCGGGCTGCGGCCAGGCCGGCGGGGCCGCCGCCGACCACCAGGACGTCGGTGTGGACGTACTTCTTGTCGTACTCGGCGCGGTCCTCCTCGGGATCCAGCTTGCCCAGGCCGCTGAGCAGTTCGGCCTTCAGGCCGTCAACCAGGGTGACCGTGGTGGCGGGGAGCATGGACTCGGCCACGTCGCCCGGGAAGCGCGCAGCGATCTTCACCATCGCGTTGGATTCCTCCACGCCGGCGGACATGATGCCGCGGGGGCGGTCCTCGTAGAGCGAGTTGCCGGCGTTGATGCGGCCGTTGGCGATCAGGGCCGAGGCGAGGGTGTCGCCGGGGTGGCCCGTGAATTCCTCGCCGTCCACGGTGAAACGCCAGGAGATGGTGCGGTCGATCCGTCCTCCGGAAGCGAGGCGGGCGTTCTGGGAAGTCACTTGGTTGCTCCTTCCGGGGCGGTGGTGCTGGCGGGTGTGGTGCCGGTCGTAGCGGTGCTGGTCCCCGAGATGTCCGGTGCGGCGGTCCCGGTGGTGGTGCTGTCAGCGGCGGTGCTGGCAGTGCCGGTGTCCGGGGTTGTCCGGCCGGCAGCGTCCGGACGGGGCGTGCCCATCGGGTAGATGGCCTGGATTTCGTAGGTGACGGTGTCGCGGAGCATGTTGAACCACTGGCGGCAGCCGGTGCTGTGGAGCCAGCGCTCGGCGAAGGCGCCCTTGGTGTTGTCCCGGTAGAAGAGGAACTCGGCCCACTGGCGGTCGTTCAGCTCGTTGGGGTTTTCCGGGTAGGGGACGTGGGCCTGGCCGCCGTAGTGGAACTCGGTCTCGTCGCGGGAGCCGCAGTTGGGGCAGGAGATGAGCAGCATGTGCGTCTTCTTTCTTGAGTGCAGTGTTCGCTGGCGGCTAGTGGGCCACGGCGGCGGCGCCGTGTTCGTCGATCAGCGCGCCGGTTTCGAAGCGTTCCAGCGCAAACGGCTTGTTCAGCTTGTGCGGGGAGCCCGTGGCGATGTTGTGCGCGAACGTGAGGCCTGCGGCGGGGGTGGCCTTGAAGCCGCCGGTGCCCCAGCCGCAGTTCACGAACATGTTCTCCACCGGGGTGTTGCCCACGATCGGGGAGGCGTCCAGCGTGGTGTCCACGATGCCGCCCCAGGTCCGGAGCACGTGGGCCCGGGCAAAGATGGGGAAGAGCTCCACGGCGGCGGCCATCTGGTGCTCGATCACGTGGAAGGAGCCGCGCTGGCCGTAGCCGTTGTAGGAGTCCACGCCGGCGCCCATTACCAGCTCGCCCTTGTGGGCCTGGGAGACGTAGACGTGCACGTGGTTGGACATGACCACCGTGGGGTGGACCGGCTCGTGCAGTTCGGAGACCAGCGCCTGCAGCGGGTGGGACTGGATGGGGAGCCGGAACCCGGCCATCTCGGCCAGGACCGAGCTGTGCCCGGCGGCGGCCAAGCCAACCTTTTCGGTGTTGATGGTGCCACGGTTGGTCTTGACGCCCACCACGCGGTTGCCGTCCTTGACGAAGCCGGTGACTTCGCAGTTCTGGATGATGTCCACGCCCATTTCGTCGCACTTGCGGGCGAAGGCCCAGGCAACGTGGTCGTGCTTGGCGATGCCGGCCCGGGGCTGGTAGGTGGCGCCCATGACGGGGTAGCGGATGTTGTCGCTGATGTTCAGGATGGGGCAGAGTTCCTTGACCTGCTTGGGGTCCAGCCACTCCGCGTCCACGCCGTTGAGCTTGTTCGCTCCCACGCGCCGCATGCTTTCACGGACGTCACCCAGGGTGTGGGCCAGGTTCATCACGCCGCGCTGGCTGAACAGGAAGTCGTACTCGAGCTCCTCGGGCAGGATCTCCCAGAGCTTGAGGGCATGCTCGTAAATGGCCGCGCTCTCGTCCCAGAGGTAGTTGGAGCGGATGATGGTGGTGTTCCGGGCCATATTGCCGCCGGCCAGCCAGCCCTTTTCCAGGACGGCGATGTTGGTCATGCCGTGGTTCTTGGCCAGGAAGTACGCGGTGGCCAGGCCGTGCCCGCCGCCGCCCACGATCACGGCGTCGTAGGAGGACTTGGGCTCCGGGTTGCGCCAGAGGAAGTCGGGGTGCTCGGGGAGGAGGTCTGCGCTCACTGGGCTGCTCCAATCAGGTCTGCTTCGAACGCAGCAACTTCCGTGCCGCCGTCGTTCTGGGAAAGGTGGGGGTAGAGGGGGAACTTTTCCGCCAGGGCGGTAACGCGGGCACGGAGTTCGACGGCGGTGCTGTCGCCCAGGGACGTGGTCCCGGAGGCGACGCTGCCTGCCGAGGCGATGAGCGCTGCCGCGATAATGTCTGCGACCTCCGTAAATTCCTCTGCGCCGAAGCCACGGGTGGCGAGGGCCGGCGTACCAATGCGCAGCCCCGAGGAGACCATCGGCGGGCGGGGATCGAAGGGGACGGCATTGCGGTTCACGGTGATGCCGATGCGGTGCAGGGCGTCTTCGGCCTGCTGTCCGTCCAGCTCGGAGTTGCGGAGGTCCACGAGGACCAGGTGGACGTCGGTGCCGCCGTTGACCACGGAGATTCCGGCCGCGGCAACGTCGTCGCGGAGGAGCCGTTCGGCGAGGAGCTTGGATCCCTCAAGGACGCGCTCCTGGCGTTCCTTGAACTCGGGGGAGGCGGCGAGCTTGAAGGCCACGGCCTTGGCGGCGATCACGTGCTCCAGCGGCCCGCCCTGCTGGCCGGGGAACACGGCGCTGTTGATCTTCTTGCCGTACTGCTCCTTGGCAAGGATGACGCCGCCGCGCGGGCCGCCGAGGGTCTTGTGGGTGGTGGTGGTGACGACGTCGGCGTACGGCACCGGGTTCGGGTGCAGGCCGGCGGCCACCAGGCCTGCGAAGTGGGCCATGTCCACCATGAGGTACGCGTCCACCAGGTCGGCGATGCGGCGGAACTCGGCGAAGTCCAGCTGGCGGGAGTAGGCGGACCAGCCGGCAACGATCAGCTTGGGCCGGTGCTCCAGGGCGAGCGCCTCAACCTCGGCCATATCGATGCGGAGGTCCGATTCGCTCACGTGGTACGGGACCACGTTGTAGAGCTTGCCGGAGAAGTTGATCTTCATGCCGTGCGTCAGGTGGCCGCCGTGGGCCAGGCTCAGACCCATGATGGTGTCGCCCGGGTTCAGCAGGGCGAACATGGCGGCAGCGTTGGCCTGCGCGCCGGAGTGCGGCTGGACATTGGCGAATTCTGCGCCGAACAGGGCCTTGACCCGGTCGATGGCGAGTTGCTCCACAACATCCACGTGCTCGCAGCCGCCGTAGTAGCGCTTGCCCGGGTACCCCTCGGCGTACTTGTTGGTCAGGACCGAGCCCTGGGCCTCCATGACCGCGGACGGGGCAAAGTTCTCGGAGGCGATCATTTCCAGCGTCGACTGCTGGCGGCCCAGCTCACTGGCAATGGCCTGCTGGACTTCGGGATCGACGACCGAAAGTCGCTCGTTCAACTGCTCAACCACGGATGCTCCTTTGAAATACCACTTGCTTACTAACTGATATATCAGTGTGAGCTCAATGGTATGATCGGGATCACAGCAGAGTCAATAGCTGGACGAAAGTGACGCGAAGCCCGGCACGGGCAGCCTCGTCACGTCAGCGAAGAACGGAGCGGCGCGTTGAATGCACTTCTTGCCCTGCCTCAGGCGGAGGACGAGGCACCGTCCCAGGCGGAGGCCGCCTACCGGCAGCTGCGGGACAAACTGATCATGTTGGAAATCCGCCCGGGCGAGCCGATCAACGAGGGCCAGGTGGCGGTTGAACTCGGGCTCGGGCGCACCCCCGTGCGGGAGGCCATCAAGCGCCTGGAGGTTGACCATCTGGTCATCTCCTATGCACGCCGTGGCACCTTCGCCACGAATGTGGACTTCACGGAGCTGGCGGATGTCTCGGAAATCCGGGAACTCCTGGAACCGCTGGCCGCACGCCGGGCGGCCAAAAGGGCCAGTGAAAGCATGCGCCGCGAACTGCTGCAGGTGGCCGATGCCATCGCGGAGCTGGGGCCCGGCCAGGCCGAATCACGCGAACTCATGCGCTATGACCTGATGGTGCACCGGCTGATCTACAAGGCGGCCGCCAACCCGCACCTGGAAAGCACCCTGATCCGCTACGACAACCTGGCCACCCGCATCTGGTGCGTGGTGCTGGATAAGGTGCCGTCTGTCAGCGGCCACATCACCGAGCATGTGGACCTGCTCAAGGCGGTGGCCGCCGGCGACGCCGACAAGGCCGCCGAGCTCGCCCTGCACCACGTCACGAGCTTCGAGGAAACCATCCGTAAGGTGCTGTAGCCCCCGGGGACGCTCTCTCACTTAACGCCGCCTCAACCCCCGGGACGCTCTCTCACTTACTGTCGGATTTACCGCGACCCTCTCGCACTCTTAAAAGGATGGAAGAACGCAACGATGCCCGCTGCCACCCGGAATGCACAGGACCGCACTGCCAGGTTCGGCTTCGCTTTCATCGGCGTCCTGCTCATTGCAGTCAACCTTCGGGTGTCCTTTGTCAGCGTGGGGCCGGTCCTGTCCAACATCAGCTCCGACCTGGGCCTGTCCAGCGCTGCAGCGGGGTTCCTGACGGGCCTGCCGCTCGTTGCTTTTGCCGTCTTCTCACCCGTGGCGCCCGGCTTCGCTTCCCGCCTGGGCCTCGACCGTGCGCTGTGGATGTCGCTGCTGTTCCTGGCCTCGGGCATTGCGCTCCGCTCCTTGCCTGTCCCCGGATTCATCTGGGTAGGCACAGCACTCATTGGCCTCGCGATCGCGTTCCTCAATGTCCTGGTCCCCTCCCTGGTCAAGCGTGACTTTCCCACGAGGGTCAGCCAGCTCACCGGAAGCTACACCGCCACCCAGGCTGCTTTCGCCGCCATGGGGGCCGCCGCCGTCGTGCCCGTTGCCCAGACTTCCCCCGCGGGATGGCGCCTTGCCCTCGGTATCTGGGTGGGGCTTGCCCTCATCGCCATGGCGGTGCTCCTGCCGTGGCTGCGCCGGCACAGCTCCGGCACCATGAATACCGCCACGCCGGAAGCCTCCCACCAGTCGCCTTGGACCTCGGCCCTGGGCTGGCAGGTGACCATTTTCATGGGGCTGCAGTCGATAGCCTTCTACGTCCTGATGGCGTGGCTGCCTACCATCGAACAAAGCCGCGGGGTCCCGGCGACTACCGCCGGCATTCACCTGTCTGTCTTCCTGCTGGTCAGCGTCTTCGCCAGCCTTGTGGCAGGGGGCATCCTTCACCGGGGCTCGGACCAGCGGATCGTTTCCTTCGCCAGCGGCGCGGTGATGGTTGTGACGTTCCTGGGCCTGGCACTTGCGCCGGACCTCATCCTGCTGTGGGTCCTCCTGGGGGCAATCGGATGCGGGAGCCTGATCGTCATTGCCCTGTCGCTGTTCAGCCTCCGGACCGTCAATTACCCGCAGGCGGCCTCATTGTCCGGCATGGCGCAGTCGGTGGGCTACGGCATGGCTGCTGTGGGTCCGGTGATGTTCGGCGGGCTTCGCGATCTGAGCGGAGACTGGACGCTTCCGCTCCTGGTCACGGCGGTCATCATGGCGGTCCTTGCCGTGACGGGTGTGCTCGCGGGGCGGAACCGGGTGATCAGCGCACCGGCATGACCACCCCGCCGTCGTACTTATATCCAGGTCAGGCCCGCGCCTGCGCCTTTACCGAAGTCCGTTCCACTGCGGGGCAGTTGATCTTGGCCACCCCGCCCGAGCCGGTCCCGGGTGCAGTATCGAGCCCGAGCAGCATCCGCACACCCGCGGCGCCCAACTCATAGTGGGGGAGGGACACCGTGGACAGCGGGGGCCGCAGGTGGGCGGCAATGACCTCCTGGTTGTCGAACCCCACCACGGCCATGTCGTCGGGGATGGACAGGCCGTGCTCGCGCAGGCCGTCGTAGAGGCCCATGGCCATCCGGTCGTTGTAGCAGTAAACCGCGGTCACGCCGCGCGTCAGGAGATCGGAAGTGGCCCCGTAGCCGCCCTCCTGGTCCGGATAGGCTTCCAGCACCAGCTCCGGATCGAACGGAACGCCGGCCTTCTCCAGTGCTTCCCGGTACCCCTGGAGCCGCCCGTCCTTGGCCGGCGCCGGAATGGTGGCGTTGATGAAGGCGATCTTCCGGTGCCCGTGCCCCAGCAGGATTTCCGTGGCTGAGCGGCCGCCCTGCACCTCGTCGGGCACCACGGCCCGGGTGCCCGGCTCGTTGGAGAAACAGTTGACCAGGACAAAGTCGGCTTCCCGGAGCTGCACCGGAATGTCCGTCTGGCGGTGGAACCATGTGGAGTAGAGGATGCCGCGGACCTTGTATTCGAGCATCATCTGGATGGCGTCCTGCTCAAGCTCGCCGTTGCCTTCGGTGTTGGCGATGAGGAGGGCGTAGCCGTGCTTCCATGCCTCGTCCTGGGCTCCGTGGATGATCTGGCCGGCGAAGGGAGTGGTGGCAACGCCGTCCGCCACCAGCCCGATGAACCGGGACGTGCCGCTGACCAGGGTTTTTGCCATCGCGTTGGGCCGGTAGCCCAGGGTCCGGATGGCGTCCTGCACCCGCCGGCGGGTTTCCTCGGCGATCCGGGCGGCCTTCTTCTTGTTGACCACGAGCGACACTGTTGCTGTGGAAACACCGGCTACTTCCGCCACGTCGCGGAGGGTGACAGGGTGCGCGCGCTCCGGGGTTTTTGGTGCCCGGGCGGCAGGTGCCGGCACCTCCGCACCATTCTCCATTGAACTCATCTGCCCTCCTTGAGGAGTATATCCATCCGCCGTTGCCGTCATCCCTTCGTCGCCCCGCTTTCGAGTCCCTGGATCATGGCCTTGTTGAGCACCAGGAACACCAGCAGCAGGGGGGTAATGGTCACGCACACGGCGGCGAACGTTGCCGTCCAGTCCACCTTGCCCATGGCGCCGATGTAGTTCTGCAGGCCCAGCGGAATGGTCTTCAGGTCCTCGGACAGGACGAAGGTGTTGGCGAAAATGAAGTCGTTCCAGATGAAGATGCTGTTCACCAGGACCACAGTCACCACGGTGTTCAGGGACAGCGGCATGGTGATCAGCCCGAAGATCCGGTACGGACCCGCGCCGTCCAGGGACGCTGCCTCGTACGTCTCCTTGGGGATGTACTCGTAGAACGAGCAGAACAGGTAGATGGCCATGGGCAACGAGAACCCCGCCAGCGGGATGATCATGGACAGGTAGGTGTCCAGCAGGTTCACCGCAGCGTAATCGATGAACAGCGGGACCAGGGCGATCTGCACCGGGACGATGATGCCGATCAGGAACAGCCCGCGGACCAGCTTGCTGAGCCGGAACCCCAGCACCTGGATGGCGTAGGCGGCCATCATCCCCAGCAGGACGATCAGGATGTTCGCCCCCATGGTGACGATGAAGCTGTTCAGGATGTTCCGTCCCAGGTCGCCCGTTTCGAAGGCCCTGGCATAGTTCTCCCACGTCAGGGAGCTGGGCAGGGCAAAGGGATCACCGGTGGCAAAGTCCTGTTCCGTGCGGAGGCTGGTCAGGAACAGCCACGCCAGCGGGTAAACCTGCACGATCACAATGAGCATGATCAGCACGCGGGACAGCGTCCGGAACAGGTCGGGCCTGCGCCGGCGGCGCTTTCCGGACGGCCGGACAGGTACGACGGCGGCGGGCGGGGTGGGAGGGGCTGTTTGGGTGATCATGCGTCTGCCTTCCGCTTCAGCAGGAAAAGGATGAGGCCGACGGCGACGAGGCACTCAACCACGATGAACACGGAGATGGTGCTGGCGTAGCCGAAGTCCGTGCTGGTGAACGCCGTCTTGTACATGTAGGTGGTGAGCAGTTCCGAGGACTGCCCCGGACCGCCGTTGGTCATCAGGTAGGGGATGTCGAAGCCGCGCAGCCCGTAGGTGGTGGCCATGATGGTGGTGGTGATCCACACCGGGCGGATGTACGGGAAGCGGATCTTGGTGAACAGCGTCCACCGGGACGCGCCATCCAGGACGGCGGCCTCCTCAAGCTCCTTGGGCACCGCGAGCAGGGCCGCGTAGATGATGAGCATGTACAGCCCGGTGAAACGCCAGCCCTCCGGCGCGGACACCGCCGCAAGGACCGTGTTGACGTCCGAGAGCCACGGCCGCTCCAGGCTGCCGAGGCCCATCCAGTGGAACAGCTGGTTGAGCAGGCCCACGGGCTCCAGGGAGTAGATCCGCACGAAGAGGAAGGCGATGGCCACGGTGGAGATGACAGCCGGCAGCAGGTAGAGGGTCTTGATCAGCTCACGTCCGCGGCGGAGCGAGGTGAGGAGGCTGGCCACCACCAGGGCGCCGCCGAGCTGCAGGACCAGGCAGATGGCCAGGTAGATGAGGGCGTTCAGGAACGCCCGCCAGAAGATGTCGTCGGCGACGAACATCCGGACATAGTTGTCCACGCCCACGAACTCCATGTCGCTGATGCCGTTCCAGGAAAAGAAGCTCAGGAACAGGGACTGGAGGATGGGAAAGAGGACTGCTGCGCAGTAAAGGAGCAGCGGTGGAAGCAGGAAGACCAGGACCGAGGTCCGTGACCTGTTGGGCAGCATCCTGTTGGATTGCATGGCGGGACCTTTCGGGGCCTTGCGGGCGGGGGAGCGCTTTCGCTTGTGCGCTCCCCCGCCGCGTTGGTTTCGTGGGGAAGCAGTGCCTACTTGAAGAACTTGGGGGCGTTCTGCGCGATGGCCTTGTCCATGGTTTCGGTGAACTGCTCAGGCGTGATGTTGCCCTGCACCAGCAGCACCAGCTCCTGCTGCAGCCGTCCGTTGGTGGTCGGGTCCAGCTGCGTGTCCCACGGCATGGCCTGCTTGGAGCCGAGGCCGTCGGCCTGGTCCAGGGCCTTCTGGTACAGCGGCGTGGCATTGGCCGGGACAACGGTTTCGACGTCGGTGGTGGGGGACAGTGCCCCGGTGGCGGCATATTCAGCGGGGTACTTTTCCAGGGCGAACTTGAGGAAGTCGCTCACCAAAGGATCGTAGGTTGTGGCGTTAACGGCCATGCCGATGCCGGACGGGGACACGAACTCGTTGGCCGCCGTCACGGACCCCGCGGTGGTGGGAAGGGTGAAGAAGTCGATGTCGTTGCGGACAGCCGGGTCCAGCTTGTCCGTGGCCAGGCTGGGCAGTTCCCACGTGCCGATGTTGTACATGGCTGCCTGTCCGGAGGTGAACTGGTTTTGCGCGTCCGAGTAGCCTTGGGCGGAGAAGCCGTCCTGGAAGCACTTGGCCTTGCCCAGTTCCGCCATCCAGTTCACGGTCTTCTGGCCGGCGGGGTCGCTGAACTTCGCTTCGCCCTTCTTCAGTTTCTGGACGAACTCGGGGCCCGCTTCGCGGAACGGCTGGTAGGCGATGTAGCGCTCCAGCGGCCACTGGTCCTGGCCGTCGATGGCAATGGGGGTGATGCCGGCGCTGCGCAGGGCGGTGCACATGGCCGGGATGTCATCGAGCGATGTTGGCACCGCCACGCCGGCCTTCTCCAGCAGTGCCTTGTTGTACCAGATGAATTCCAGCTCGAACTGGAAGGGGATCATGTACAGGGACCCGTCGTCGAAGCGCTGGTAGTCCAGCGCGCCCGGACGGTAGTTGTCGTAGATATCCAGTGACTCCAGCAGCTTCTCGGCGTCCACCATCTTGCCCTGCTTGGCCAGCTGCTGGGCGAAGGGCGTTGCGTCCGTATCGAACAGTTCCGGCAGCTTGTTGGCTGCCGCCAGGGTCTCGAGTTTCTGGATGTAGGAGGGCCGGTCCGGGGTGGTGATCAGGTTGAGCTCAAAGCCCGGGTGGTCCTTGGCGTAGTCGTCGGCGAGCTTCTTCATGATGTTGATGACCGCGCCGTCGGCAGGGCGGGAGAGCAGCCACGAGATCTCGCGGGCCTTGATCTCGCCGGTGGGGCTGACGTTGGACGGGTCGGTGGAACTCGCGCCCCCGCAGGCTGTCAGTGCCAGGGCGGTAACGGCTGCGGCTGCGGCAGCGCGGAACATGTTCTTCATTTAGGTCAATCTCCCTTGATTGGAACGGAGGGTGGGGGTTGAGGGGGGTATTCAGTTGTCGGTTCGCTTGCGTACTTCGAAATCGGTGACGGTTACGGTGCCCTCGCCGGCGAACACGCCTATTCCGCCGGCGGGGAGATCGTAGATGCGGGTGCTGAGGGCCACCTGGCGGTCCACGACGGCGACGCACAGGTCGCCGTCCACCACCACTTCCAGCGTGTGGCTGCCGGGCGAAAGGTCGCAGGGGCGTTCCAGCTCGATGGCGTAGGGAACGTCGCCCGAGACATGCCATTGGGCTTCCCCGGTGATGGTCCGGGGCCACCGGTCGAACACCAGGCGTCCGCGCTTCGGTTCGAGGCGGAGGACGTAGGAGTGGTCGCCGTCCGGGCTGGAGCGCAGCAGGAGCCCGCATTCGGTGGTGCCCGGCTGGATGTCCAGCACTGCCTTGGCATAGAACTGCGTGGGCAGGTCGTGTGCTGCGACGGCGGCGCTATAGGAGTCCGGTACGTCCAGCCGGATGGGCAGCGGGCTCTCCAGCTCGAGCGGGACCACGTCCCAAAAGCTGTCCACAAGCTCGTCCGCGAGGCCGAATGCCAACGTCCCGTCGGGGTTCTGCCGTGCCTCCAGGACGGACATGGTGCCCGCCCACTGCCAGGCGCCGTCGTCGCAATTGCCTTCCTTGCTGGCAATCCAGCCGAAGAAGAACCGCCGGCCGTCCCGCTCCGCCGTCTTGGAAGCGTAGAACGCACGTCCGTCGATGCTGTCCAGGTCCGGAACTGTCCACGGCCCCGTGGGGCTCTTGGCCATCCGGTACCGGGTGGTGAACGTTTCGGAAAACTCGGAGTAGACCATGTACCACCAGCCGCCCCACTCGAACACGTCAGGGCATTCATGCGTGATGTACCTGCGGGGATCCCAGAACGGGTCCGTGTGCTCCCACGTCATCAGGTCAGTGGAAACGCACTGGGCGATGACCCCGCGGCGGCGTTCGGGACCGTCGGAGTGCCGGGCCGCCAGGAGCATCCGCCACAGGCCGGCCGCCTCGTCACGGAAGACGAAGGGGTCCCGCCAGTCCGCTGACTCGTAGCCGTCCGGTGCGCCGAAGGTAAGCTCCGGGTGCTTGACCCATGTGTTCATGCCGTCCGTGCTGGTGGCGTGCATGACCAGTTGCAGGGGCAGGCCGTCCGTCCCGAGGTTGCCCGGGTTCTGCCCTGTGTAGAACAGGTGGTGGACGCCTGAGTCGTCAGCAACGACGCTGCCTGTGTAGCAGTTGAAGTCCAGGTCTTCCGTGGTTCCGTGGGGGAGGGCCACCCCGTGGTCCTGGAACTGGGTGAGGTCCTTGGTGGTCACCAGGTTCCAGGCCGTTCCGGGCTTCGGGTCGGCGCGGACCTCGTGAAGGTAGAAGAGCCAGAACTCCCCGTCCTTCTGGAAAGGGATAAGGTCGCCAACCCATGCATCGGCGGGCTGGAAGAAGACTGGGTAGCTCATCGGCGTTGATGTCCATTTCTGCTAAAGCGTTTGATCACCATGAAGCTAGCGTGAAATGCAACGTTGATCAAGCGTTTTAGCAAAAATTATTCCGAACGTTCTTTTCGCCGGTTTGAGGCGTGAACCACTTTTGCTGAAACGCTTGACCGCAGGGTTGTGGCTCGGTATGTTCTTCTGCTAAAGCGCTTAAGCAGCCGGTGATCCGATCAGCGAACCACCGAAGGTTCCGTCACCCCGAGCGCCAGGCGGAGCAGCCGCCCCCTGAGAGGAAGTCAACGATGACACATGCCTTTTCCCGTCGCCACGTCCTGCAAGGCACCGGAGCAGGAGCACTCGCCCTGTTCGCGTGCGGCGCCGGCGCCAGCGCCGCATCGGCCGCACCGGCCCGGGCGGCGCAGGGCTCACAGCGGGCCGTCTACCACATGACGCCGCCGTCCGGCTGGCTGTGCGACCCGCAACGTCCGGTATTCCTTGACGGCAAGTACCACCTCTACTACCTGCACTCCACGCAGAACAACGGCCAGGGCGGCTGGGACCACGCCACCACGGCAGATGGCGTGGCATTCACCCACCACGGAGATGCGCTGCCGCTGCAGCCCGACTTCCCCGTGTGGTCCGGATCGGCGGTGGTGGACACCTCCAACACGGCGGGCTTCGGCGCGGGGGCCGTCGTGGTCCTTGCCACGCAGCCCACTGGCGGCATCCGCAAGTGCCAGGAGCAGTACCTGTACTGGTCAACAGACGGCGGCTACACGTTTACCGCGCTGCCGGACCCGGTCATCGTAAACACGGACGGCAGGGCCGCCACCACGCAGGCGGAAATCGACAACGCCGAATGGTTCCGGGACCCGAAAATCCACTGGGATGCCGTGCGCAACGAGTGGGTCTGCGTGATCGGCCGGGCCCGGTATGCGGCCTTCTATACGTCCGCAAACCTGCGCGACTGGCACCTGAAGCGCAACTTCGATTACCCCAACCCCGCGCTGGGCGGAATCGAGTGCCCAGACCTGTTCGAGATGACGGCCGACGACGGCACCAGCCACTGGGTGCTCGGTGCCAGCATGGACGCCTACAGCATCGGGCTGCCCATGACTTACGCCTACTGGACGGGCACCTGGGACGGGGAGCAGTTCCTCGCTGACGACGTCAGCAATCCGCAGTGGCTGGACTGGGGCTGGGACTGGTACGGAGCGGTGACATGGCCGGCTGCAGAGGCGCCCGCAACGCGGCGGTACGCGATTGGCTGGATGAACAACTGGAAGTACGCCGCCCGCGACGTGCCCACCGACGCGTCCGACGGGTACAACGGGCAGAACTCGATCGTGCGGGAGCTGCGCCTGGAGCGCCAGGGCGGCGGCTGGTACAGCCTGCTCAGCAGTCCCGTCACGGCGCTCTCGAACTACGCCGGCTCCACCACCGCGTTCCCGGACCGGACGGTTAGCGGCAGCGATGTCCTGCCGTGGCGCGGCCGCGCCTACGAGCTGGAGCTCGACATCTCCTGGGATGCCGCCGCGAACATCGGGGTCTCGGTGGGCCGCTCCGCCGACGGCGCCCGGCACACAAACATTGGTAAGTGCGGCAGCGAGCTGTACGTGGACCGTGCGCCCTCGGACCTTGCCGGCTACTCGCTGGTCCCGTATACCCGGGCGGCAGCGCCCATCGACGCCGCCGCACGATCGGTCCACCTGCGCATCTTCGTTGATACCCAAAGCATCGAGGTGTTCGTCAACGCCGGCCACACGGTGCTCTCGCAGCAGGTGCACTTCGCCGACGGCGACACCGGGATCTCCTTCTACACCGACGGCGGGCCTGCAACCTTCTCCGGCATCACCATCCGGTCCTTCCAGTAGCCGGCTGCGCGAAGCGGCGGCCCCCACGCATCGGTGGGGGCCGCCGTCGGTATTGTTCAGCAGCCGGCAGGAAGGATCAGATGATGGCAGCCTTCAGTTCCTTGGCCGCCAGGGCGGGGTCCTCGGCGCTGTAGATGGAACCGCCCACAACGGCCACGTCCGCGCCGGCGCGCTGCACGGCCCCGATGGTGGAGATGTTCACGCCGCCGGCCACGGAGAAGGGCACGCGTGCTTTTTCTCCGGCGCCCAGCAGGACGTCCAGGTTGTAGCCGGGCAGCGCCTGCTCGTCCAGGCCGGCATGGAACTCGATGAACTGGGCACCCAGCGCCCGGGCTTCCTTGGCACGGGACACCTTGTCCGCAACGCCGATCAGGTCCACCACCACGCCCTTGTTGTGGTCCGTGGCGGCCTTGACGGCGCCGGCGATGGTGGAGTCGTCAGCGCTGCCCAGGACGGACACGAGGTCTGCGCCCGCGTTGAAGGCGATGTCGGCCTCGAGTTCGCCGGCGTCCATGGTCTTCATGTCCGCGAAGACAATCTTGTCCGGGTGGGCGGTCTTGATGGCGGTTACGGCGGAGAGCCCCGCGTTCTTGATCAGCGGGGTGCCGAGTTCGATGATGTCCACGGACTCGGCAACCTTGCCGGCCAGGTCCAGTGCGGCCTCGACGGTGAGGACATCCATGGCTACTTGCAGTTTCATGTGGGGGTCGCTTTCTGTTGTTTCCTGCGTTTTATGGTGGGGAAGGGAGCGGGCAACTTACTCGAGGTTTGCGTGCCGCATCCAGAGGTCCTCGGCGGCGGATGTGTCCTCGTCCCACAGGCTTTGGAACACCGCCTCGGTGGTTGCGAACAGCACCTGTTCGAAGAGGCTGCCCGAGTACTGCCGCGTGAGCGCCGAGCCGTGATCCGTCTTCCGGGCGGCAGGGATGATCACGACGGCGGCAGCAGCGGCCGCCAGCGGGGAACCTTTCGCGGCGGTGTAGGCAACCACGCGGGCACCGTGGGCTGCTGCGGTTTCCGCGGCTTTGACGACGCCGGCGGTGCTGCCGGAGCCGGAGGCTGCGAGGAGCAGGTCGCCGGCGCGGATGGCCGGCGCCGTTGTCTCGCCGACCACATGGACCGTCAGTCCCAGGTGCATGAGCCGCATGGCCGCCATCTTCAGGACCAGGCCGCTGCGGCCGGCGCCGGCCACGAAGATCCGGTCCGCCAGCCGAAGTTCGGTCACCAGCGCGGCCACCTCCAACGGGTCAACCTGCTCCAATGCTGAGCCGATCTCGCCCAGGACCAGGCCCCGGTTGTGGTGGAAAGCCCGTGCTGTTCCCGTCAGGGCGGCAGGGCCTACTTCTGTGGTGGCGTTCATGCGTGTACCTCCTTGGACGCTGGTGCCCTTCCATCCTCGCCCGCCCAGGGGGTGGGTGAAACGGCATGATGGGACGGTCCAACCCACCCGAAGGGGTAGGTGCACCTCGGGCGGCTCGCCTACACTGGACGCGTGGATCACCAAGACGCATCCCTGCTCCAGTCGATAGCCGCCCTGGCAACGGCGCCCCTGTTGGACATGGCGCAACGGCTGCGCGAGGCTGCCGCCCCGTACATCACGTCCGGCGCGCTGGTGATTTTCACGGAGGACTGCACCGGCCGGCCGCAGAAGAAAGCCGGTGACGAGGCCATCATCAGCCGGGTGTCCATTGCGGAGCTGGATGCCATCCGGGCAACGCTCGCGGAAGCGGGAGACGCCGGCACTTGGAGCGGGGACGCCACGTTCGGCGGCGGCGTTCGCCCGGTCCTCGCGGTGTCCTCGCCGAGCAACGCGCTCCTGGTCCTGTCGGATCCGCAGCCCGCCGGGCCGGAGGCGCAGTGGATCCTGCACTACCTCTGGACCCTCGCAGCTGAACGAATCCGCGAAAAGGTGGCTGATGCGCCGCCGTCGTACCTCATCGAATCACGCGCCGCCTCGGCGGAACGCCTGCGGGTGACCGCTGAACTGGTGGACCAGCACTCCACCACCCTCGAAACGCTGCTCGCGGCGCTGAGGTCGCCTTCGCTGGAGGACGCCGCGGCCCGGACTGCGGCAACGGACGTCGCGGCCAGGGCCCTGGTGGGCCTCCGCACCCTCAGCGACCGCACCACCGGCCTCGTGGAGGAACCGGTCGCCTCCGCATTCCAGCGCCTCCGCGAGGACCTCCGGCCGCTGATGGGCTTCAGCGGCATCGACGTCCAGTTCATCGAACCGCCAGTGAACGGCCGCGCGCTTCCCGGCGAGGTGGCACATGCCGCCAGGGCGATTGTCCGCGGCCTGGTCCTCGCCATGGTAGACCAGCAGGGCGTCCGCCGGATCCGCACGCAATGGGACTGCGACGGCGTGAACCTCCTCATCAACGTGCGCGACGACGGCCCGGGCGAGCTTTCCGCGTCGGCGCCTGCCATGGCACGCCTGGTCCAACGTGTTGAAGCGCTGGACGGGAGCATGGGCGTGGACGTAATGCCCGGCTGGGGCGCCGACGTGGCCGTGGCAATTCCGCTGGACCCGCCCGCCCGGCCGCTGGCCGACGTCGCCCAGTGGAACCTGGGGGAGCGCGAGGTGGAGGTCCTCCAGTTGTTGGCCGCCGGCCAGCGGAACCGGGGGATTGCCGCGAAACTCCACATCAGCGAGAACACCGTGAAGTTCCACCTGCGCAACCTCTACCGGAAGATCGGCGCATCCTCGCGTACTGAGGCGATGGCGCTCGCCCACAGCAACGGCCTGCGCTGATTTCATCAGCCGGTGATTTCGGGCGCCGTTGATTTCACGCGGCGCTTGCTAGTTGAGAGTATTAGTCATGGCTTCGAACAATGAGCGCGAACCCGACGTCGATGGTGAAGCGGGCCACGGCGGCGTCCAGTCCGTGGACCGTGCCCTCGCGGTCCTTGAGATCCTGGCACGGGACGGCCACGCCGGCGTGAGCGACATTGCCGAGGAAATGGGCATCCATAAATCCACTGTTTCGCGGCTGCTCGGGTCATTGGTGAGCCGGGAAATGGTCCACCAGAACAGTGAGCGCGGAAAGTACCAGCTGGGCTTCGGCATCCTCCGGCTGGCAAGCTCCATCCCCGGACGCCTGAGCCTGGTGCGGGAGGCCCGGCCGGTCATGGAGGCCCTGGCGGACCAGTTCAAGGAGACGGTGAACCTCGCCGTGCTGCGCTCCAACTACGCGGTGAACGTAGACCAGGCGATGGGCCCGTCAACCCTGGCCACGTACGACTGGGTGGGCAGCCTGACCCCGCTGCACGCCACCTCGAGCGGCAAAGTCCTGCTGGCGGCACTCTCCGCGGATGACCGGGACCGGATCCTGAAGGAGACGGGGCTTCCTGCACGCACGCCCCGCACCATCACCAGCCGCAAAGAGCTTGAAGCCGAGCTGATCACCGTGGCCCGGGACGGCTACGCCGTCACCCGGGAGGAATTCGAAATCGGGATCAACGCCATGTCCGTGCCGGTGTACAGCCACCTGGGAACGGTCATTGGCGCCATCAGCATCTCCGGCCCGGCCTTCCGCTTCGATCCTGGGAAGGAACCGGGGCTGGCAGGGGACCTCAAGGAGGCAGGCCTCCAGGTGAGCGCCAAGATGGGTTACACCCAGCGCTGATGCGCTGGCGTCCGCGCGCCGGCGGCGCTCACAGATCCTCTTCGAGACGGGCGGTAAGGATCCGGTTGGCGTTGACCTGCAGGATGCGGAGCGACTCCTGGATCAGGGGTGAGGCGATGCTGCCCCTGCGCACCGCGGCGACGATGCGGCGCGTGGGTTTCGCCCTGCCGGTGATACGTAGCCGAACCACGTTCTCAGCACCATGCAAAGGTGCCAGCCGGGGCAGCAGGCCGACCCCCAGCCCCGCACCCACGAATGCGATGTGGGTCTCCCATTCAACGGCTTCATGGGCAATCCGCGGTGTCACCCCGACTGCCGTGAACGCCGCCGTGAAGAGGGAATGGTAGGCGGAACCGGCGGCCTCCGTGATCCAGGGCTCCGACGCCAGCTCTTCAAGCGTCGCCGTTTCCCGTGACGCCAGCGGATGGTCGCCGGGAATGATCACGTCCAATGGATCGTCGAGCAGGACTCGCTGCTCGAAGCGCGGGTCGTCCTCGCCATAAGTGTCGGACTGCATGGCGACTATGACCGCAAGGTCGATTCGTTCGGCAATCAACAAGTCGAAGCAGCGGGCGGGTTCAGCCTCAAGGACCTGCACCTCCAGCAGGGGGTGCGTTGAGCGCAAGGTGGCGGCCAGCGGCGCGAGCAGGTGGGCTGCTGCAGAGGAGAATCCGCCGAGGCCAAAATGGGCCTGCACCTGGTCACCGGCCTCCATGGCCGCGGCGCGCAGGCTCTCCCACTGGGCAATGAGGGGATCCGAGCCCGCCACGAGAAAGCGTCCCGTGGCGGTAAGCCGCACGCCCCGGCCGTCTTTCGCCAGCAGCTGCATTCCAAGCACGCGCTGGAGCTCCCGCAATTGCGCGGAGACGGCGGAGGGGGAATAGCCCGTGAGCTCCGCGGTCGCGCCGATGGTGCCGCACCGGGCGAAGACGCGGAGCGTGATGAGTCGCGCATCGATCATGCACCTATTGTGCAGGGTAATCTTCAGAATTTTGCGCTTTTATTGCAGCGCTTGTGACCCTAATCTCATCACAACAAGTCCTTCGATCATTGCCGCTGCCAACCGCGCACCCGTGATCACCACGCAACACCCACTATCCATGCCTCCCGGGAGGAAACCCATGACTGCTTCAGTGAACGTGCCCCTCAATTCACGCGGAAAACTCGCTGCATCATTGCCTGCCGAGCAGCTGGCGGAGGTCACCGCGTTATTTGAATTCCGGCGGGCCGGCTACTCCCTCGATGCCCCCTTCTACACCGATCGCTCCATTTTCAACATCGACATGGAGGCCATTTTCGGCCAGCACTGGATCTTTGCCGCCAGCACCGCGGAACTGCCGGAGCCGGGCGACTACGTCACCGTCGACTACGGGCCGTACTCCCTGATTGTGCTGCGCAACGACGACGGCGGCGTGAACGTCCTGCACAACGTATGCCGCCACCGCGGCGCCCGCGTCCTGACCGAAGCTGCCGGGTCGACCGGAAACCTGGTCTGCGGCTACCACTCCTGGACCTACTCCCCGGAGGGCAATTTGATCCACGCCTCCGCGCCGGGGGAGACGAAGTTCGACAAGAGCTGCTTTGGCCTCAAGCGCGCCCACGGCCGCGAGGTCGCCGGACTCATCTTCGTCTGCATTGCGGAGGAACCGCCAGCGGACTTCGACGAGACCGCGAAGATCTTTGAGCCCTACCTGGCGCCCCACGATCTCTCGAAGACAAAAATCGCTTACCAGCAAAACATCATCGAAGAGGGCAACTGGAAGCTCGTCATGGAGAACAACCGTGAGTGCTACCACTGCGACGGCCACCCTGAGCTCGCATGTTCCCTCTTCCCCACCTGGGGCCTGACGGAGGGCCTGGTCCCGCCCCACCTGGAGGAAGTGTGGGACCGGAACAAGGAGGCCCAGTCCTCCCTCGAGGAGCGTTGCCGCCGCTACGGCCTTCCCTACGAGGTGGTCGAGCAGCTTGACACGCGCATCGCGGGAATCCGCATCTCACGGGAATCACTCGATGGAGAGGGCGAATCGTTCTCCGCCGACGGGCGCAGGCTTTCCAAGAAGCTGCTCGGCGACTTGCCCGACTTCCGCCTTGGCCGCTGCTCCATGCACCTGCAGCCCAACAGCTGGTTCCATTTCCTCGGCGACCACGTCATCACGTTCGGTGTGTTCCCTATCAACGAACACCAGAGCCTCGTACGCACCACGTGGCTGGTGGCTGACGACGCCGTGGAAGGCGTGGACTACGACCTGGAGAAGCTCACCTACACCTGGAAGCAGACCAACCTGCAGGACAAGGCGTTCGTGGAGCTCTGCCAGCAGGGTGCCGGCAGCCCCGCCTACGAGCCCGGTCCCTACATGAAGAGCGAATACCAGGTCGAGGCATTCATCAACTGGTACGTGCAGCGCGTGCAGGAGCACTTGGCATGATTGAAGTCCTCACTGAAACGGCGATCCAGGAACCGCAGCGTATCCGGGGTCTGGAGATGCCGTGGAACAGGGTGATGGGAAGCACCGAGACACCCGCCCGGGCCGCCCGTGCACTGGGCCCATGGCATCCGCAGGAGTTTATGGCCGAATGCGTCGAGACCGTTCCCGAGGCCGGCGGCATGATGACCTTTGTGTTCCGGCGCTGCGACGGTGCGCCCCTGGCGTTCCGTGCCGGCCAGTACGTGAACGTCGCATTCCCCGTGAATGGCGAGGATCAGGAACCGGTGGACCGCAGCTACTCGCTTTCAAGTTCGCCCACCGAGCCGTGGACCTTCAACATCACCGTCAAGTGTGACCCCACGGGGCTGGTCTCGCCATGGGTGCACGATAACGTCAAGCCCGGCACCGTTCTTGAGATGCTGGGACCGGTGGGAGCATTCCACCTGCCCGATGCGGACCGGCGGGCCCGATACCTCTTGCTGGCCGCCGGCGCAGGCATCACTCCCATCATGTCCATGGTGCGGACCATCCACTCCCTGCCCGGACACGCCGATGTAGTGGTGCTCTACCACGGCTCGGATGCTGGGGGCTTTGCCTTCCACCGGGAACTGGCCTACATCGCCTCCGTGGACTCACGCATCAAGATCCACTACTCTCTGGGCGACCGCAGTGTGCCGGAGGGATGGGAAGGGCTCAGCGGAAGACTGACGGCAGCCATGCTCGAGGAGGTGGCCCCGGATGCCAACGGTCGCCAGGTGTACGCATGTGGTCCTGAAGGTTACCTGAACACCGCCGCCGAGCTCCTCAAGAAGGTCGGCGTCGACGACACGTCCATCTACATGGAGTTCTTCTCCGGAGACCGCCAGACGCTCCTTGAATACCAGGCGGAGGTGGCGCTTGCAGCCGACGTCGCGGAGGAGATCGCTGAGGAGATCGCCGAATCCGCCGAGGACTACTTTGAAAGCCAGCCGGCCGCGTTCGGCCTTTACGAGCCTGGTTACGACGCCGACGGAACCCTGCAGGCCTCCGGGATGCCGCTGGAAGTCGTCGACCCGGAGGCGCCCGGCTTCGACTCCTCCGCCGACAGCCCGGGCGGGGAGCCGGACGCCGATTCCCCTGACGCCTCAAGCTTCGACACGGTGGGAACAGGCAGCCTCACCATGTCCTTCACGCGCACCGGCATCAATGTGCGGATCGACCCCACCGAGCGCATCCTCGAGGTGGCCCAGCGTGCCGGTGTCAGGATTGGCGCGAACTGCAAGGAAGGCATGTGCGGCTCCTGTAAGGTCGTCAAGCTTTCAGGGGATGTCGAGATGAACCACCAGGGCGGAATCCGGGCTCGGGAAATCTCTGCAGGCAAGTTCCTGCCCTGCTGCTCCACCGCGCAGACGGACCTGGTGATCGATGCCTGATCCTGTTCTGGGACCACTGTCAAGGTGCAGACGAAAACCCTGAAACAGGGCTTAAGAAACCGAAAAAACCTTGACACGCGGTTATGGCCAGCGCCACGCTGTTGCTTATTACGAGATGCGTTGATCCTTGCGGAACAACTGAACCGCCAAAAAACAAAATCTGCTCACTGAATGCCAAGAAGCTAGACCTTTCGACCGGCCTGGGGACGCCGGAGTACAACGCCCAATGAATTCAAACCAAAGGACCTGCCATGGCTTTGAACAGCGACATCCGCCCGGATGCCCAAACCCCTCTTGAGCTCAAGGATCCCCAACCCATTCCTGCACCGGAGAACTCTCCGTCCGCCCATGATTCACACGTCGCGGAGGACACCCAGCAGATCATGCAGGAACTCCGCCAGACCAAGGCCGAGCAGGCTGTCGCGGAGCGGCGGAACCGTAAGCTCACCCTCGACAAGGCCACCTTCGGCATCACCGGCATCCTGGCCCTGGCGTTCGTGGCCTGGGGCTTCCTGGGCCGGGACAGCCTGGCCGCAACCTCAACCGTCGCGCTGGACTGGGTGATGGAGTATACCGGCTGGCTCTTTATGGTGCTGGCCTCGCTGTTCGTCGTATTCGTCCTCTGGCTGGCCCTCGGAAAATGGGGCAACATCCCGCTGGGCAAGGACGGGGAACGGCCCGAATTCCGGACGGTCTCATGGATCGCCATGATGTTCGCCGCCGGCATGGGCATCGGCCTGATGTTCTACGGCGTGGCCGAGCCGCTGTACCACTACATCGCCCCACCGCCCGGCACCGTGGACGGCCGGACGCCCGCTGCCATCCAGACGGCCATGGCCACGTCCATCTTCCACTGGACCCTGCATCCCTGGGCGATGTACGCCGTCGTTGGAATCGCCATGGCCTACGGCACCTACCGCCTGGGGCGCAAGCAACTGATCTCCGCGGCCTTTACGTCCCTGTTCGGCATCAGGACGGTGGAGGGGCCGGTAGGAAAGTTCATCAACATCCTGGCAATCTTCGCCACGCTGTTCGGCACGGCGGCCTCCCTGGGACTCGGCGCCCTGCAGATCGGCAGCGGACTGAGCTCAAACGGCTGGATGGGCGAGGTGGGTACGCCCGTGCTCGTGGCCATTGTGGCCGTCCTGACCGCCTGCTTTGTGGCCTCGGCAGTGTCCGGCATCAGCCGCGGCATCCAGTGGCTGTCCAACATCAACATGGTCCTGGCCGTGGTCCTGGCGCTCATCGTCTTCATCGCCGGGCCAACGCTGTTCATCCTCAACCTCATCCCTGCCGCAGTGGGGGACTACGCCCGGGACCTCGCCGAAATGTCCTCCCGCACCGAGGCAGTCGGTGACGAGGCCCTTCGCACCTGGATGTCCGGCTGGACCATCTTCTACTGGGCATGGTGGGTGTCCTGGACGCCTTTCGTAGGCATGTTCATCGCCCGGATCAGCCGCGGCCGCACCATCCGGCAGTTCGTCACCGGCGTCCTGCTGGTCCCCAGCGTTGTCAGTGTCATCTGGTTCGGCATCTTCGGCGGTGCCGCGTTCAAGGTGCAGGAGAAAGCGGACCAGGCGGGCCAGCCGGGACTGGTGGCCATGACTGACGGAGCTCCGTCCATCGACTTCGACGGAGCACTGTTCGACCTCGTCAACAACCTGGCCATGCCGGGCTGGCTGACCGGAGCAGTCATTGTCCTGGCCATGGTCCTGGTGGGAATCTTCTTTGTCACCGGCGCCGACTCGGCGTCCCTGGTGATGTCCTCCCTGAGCTCCAACGGTTCAGCCGAACCAAAACGCGGACTGGTCATCTTCTGGGGCCTGCTCACCGGTGCCGTGGCGGCAGTGATGCTGCTCGCCGGAGGCGACAAGCCCTCGGAGGCGCTGTCCGGGCTGCAACGCATCACCATCGTCGCGGCCCTGCCGTTCGTGCTGGTCATGCTGCTGCTCTGCTTCGCCCTGGTCAAGGACCTGCGCCGGGATCCGCTGTCCCTGCGGCGGCGGCTGGCTGACTCAGTGGTGGAACGCGCCATCCGGACCGGCGTGGACCAGCACGGCGGCGTCCAGTTCGATCTCGTGACCCAGCATCAATGTGACCAGCGCTGTTCGGAGGACGGCCCCTGCGCCGCTTCCCCCGCTGACACCCAAGCCCCCGCAAAGAACCAGGAGTAGACCATGACCACAGTCCTCGAGGGCCGCCCCACCGCCAACGCGACGGCGGAAGCCGGCGCCGTCCCCAGTGTCCGCAGTACCGGCACCGCACAGTACGTCCTCACGCTTGCGTGCCCGGAGCGCCCCGGAATCGTCCGGGCGATCACCGCATTCCTCGCTGACCGCGGCTTCGACATCGTTGAACACCAGCAGTTCGATGACCATATGAGCGGCAAGCTCTACCTGCGCACGGCCTTCACCCCGGGAGACAAGGAAGTTTCCGCGGAAGGCCTCAGCGCAGAGTTCGCTGCCACTGCCGATGAGTTCGGCATGGAGTTCGCCATCCACGACGGCAGCCCCCAGCGCGTGCTGGTGATGGTCTCGAAATTCGGCCACTGCCTCAACGACCTCATCTTCCGGTGGCGCGCCGGAAGCCTGGGTGCGGAGATCGCCGTCGTGGTGTCCAACCACGAGGACCTCCGCCCCATGGCGGAAGCCGCCGGCCTGCCGTTCATCCACGTCCCGGTCACGGCGGACACCAAGCCGCAGGCCGAGGCGCGCCTGCTGGAACTGGTCGAGGAGTACCAGGCAGACCTGGTGGTCCTGGCCCGCTACATGCAGGTACTCTCGGACGGCCTCAGCAAGACCCTTCGCGGCCGCGCCATCAACATCCACCATTCCTTCCTGCCCGGTTTCAAGGGGGCCAAGCCTTACCACCAGGCCTACGACCGCGGCGTGAAGCTCATCGGAGCCACCGCACACTACGTCACCGCAGACCTGGACGAGGGCCCGATCATCGAGCAGGAAGTGTTCCGGGTGGACCACAGCCTGGACCCGAATGCACTGGTCACTGTAGGCAGGGACGCCGAATCGCAGGCACTGTCCCGCGCAGTCAGGTGGCACTGCCAGCACAGGGTCCTGCTCAACAACACCCGCACCGTCGTCTTCCGCTAACGCGAACGCCCGCCACGCAAAACAGGAGAAATACTTATGAGCGCATCACCACGCGTTGTCATCATCGGCGCCGGCATCGTCGGAACCAACCTTGCCGACGAACTCGCCACCCGGGGCTGGACCAACATCACGGTGGTGGAACAGGGCCCGCTGGAACTCGCCGGCGGCTCCACCTCGCACGCGCCGGGCCTGGTGTTCCAGAACAACCCGTCACGGACCATGACCGAATTCGCCACGTACACGGTGAACAAGCTGCTCGCCCTGAGCAAGGACGGCGAGTCCTGCTTTAACCAGGTGGGCGGCCTGGAGCTGGCAACCACCCCCGAGCGCCTGGCTGACCTCAAGCGCAAAATGGGCGTCATGACCTCCTGGGGAGTCGAAAGCCGGATCGTCGACGCCGACGAATGCGAAAAGATCTACCCCCTGCTGAACACCGGCAAGCTCACTGGCGGCCGTGAAGTCCTGGGTGGCCTGCTCATCCCCACGGACGGCCTGGCCCTGGCCGCCCGTGCGGTGCAGCTGCTGATGGAGCGCTCCAGCGAGCGTGGCGTGACGTACCAGGGCAACACCACGGTCACCGGCATCGCCCAGGAGGGCGGCAGGGTGACCGGCGTCGAAACCGTCAACGGACTGATCCCGGCGGACATCGTGGTGTCATGTGCAGGTTTCTGGGGCCGTGAACTCGGCAAGATGGTGGGCCTGGAGGTGCCGCTGCTGCCACTGGCCCACCAGTACGCCATCAGCAACCCGCTGCCCGAACTCGAGGGCGTCAACGAGCTCCCCAAGGGCGCCAGCAAGCCTATCCTGCGCTACCAGGACAAGGACCTGTACTACCGTGAGTGGGGCGACCGCATCGGCATCGGCAGCTACGCGCACCGTCCCATGCCGGTGGACATGTCCGCCCTGCCGAAGGTCTCCGCGGAGGAAATGTCGGACCACCGCATGCCCTCCCGCCTCGATTTCACCCTGGAAGACTTCCTGCCCGCGTGGGAGGACAGCCAGGATCTCCTGCCGGCGCTGCGCAACTCCGGGATCCAGGACGGCTTCAACGGCATCTTCTCCTTCACCCCGGATGGCGGCCCGCTCATGGGCGAGGCTCCCGACCTCCAAGGCCTGTTCGTGGCCGAAGCCGTCTGGGTGACACACTCCGCCGGTGTTGCCAAGGCAATGGCGGAGCTGCTGGTTGACGGCCACCCGCAGACGGACCTGCACGGCTGCGAGCTCACCCGCTTTGAAAAGGTGCAGACCTCCGACGCGTACGTCAGCGAAACTTCCCAGCAGAACTTCGTGGAGATCTACGACATCCTGCACCCGCTGCAGCCCAAGGAATCCCCGCGGGACCTGCGCGTCAGCCCGTTCAACGTCCGGCAGAAGGAACTGGGGGCCTTCTTCCTGGAGTCCGCCGGCTGGGAGCGTCCGCACTGGTTCGAGGCCAACCGCGGCCTGCTGGAGGAGCTTCCCGCAGAGTGGCAGGCGCCGGAACGCGACGAGTGGTCCGCCATGTTCTCTTCCCCCATCTCTGCGGCCGAGGCGTGGAAGACGCGTACCGCCGTCGGACTTTTCGACATGACGCCCCTGAAGCGGCTCTCCGTGGTGGGTCCCGGCGCGCAGGCGCTGCTGCACCGGCTCAGCACGGGCAACATCGCCAAGAAGCCGGGTGCCGTGACGTACTGCCTGCTCCTCGAGCACGACGGCGGCATCCGCAGTGACGTGACGGTGGCGCGGCTGGCGGAGGAAGACTTCCAGCTGGGCGTCAACAGCAACGTGGACTTCGACTACCTGCGGGTGGAGGCCCGGAAGCAGTCGTCTGCCGATCCCGCCCAGTGGGTGCATGTTTCCGACGTCACCGGCAGCACCTGCTGCATCGGGCTGTGGGGTCCGCTGGCCCGCGAAGTCATCGGCAAGGTCAGCTCCGACGACCTGACCAACGACGGGCTCAAATACTTCCGCACCAAGGAAATATCCGTTGGCGGCATCCCCGTCACGGCCATGCGGCTCTCCTACGTGGGCGAGCTCGGCTGGGAGCTGTACACCACCGCCGAATACGGCCTGAAGCTGTGGGACCTGCTGTTTGAGGCGGGCCGGGAACACGGCATCATCGCCGCCGGTCGCGGCGCGTTCAACAGCATGCGGCTCGAGAAGGGCTACCGGCTGTGGGGCACGGACATGACCTCGGAACACCACCCGTACCAGGCCGGCCTGGGCTTCTCAATTGCCAAGGACAAGACCGGGTTCGTGGGGTGTGAGGCCCTTGCGGCGCGCAAGGAGCAGCCTTCCGCGCGGGAGCTGCGGTGCCTGACGGTCGACGACGGCACGTCCCTCGTGCTGGGCAAGGAACCGGTGTACGTGGACGGTTCCGCAGTTGGGTACGTCACGAGTGCCGCCTACGGTTACTCCGTGCGGAAGCCGATCGCGTACGCGTGGCTGCCCGCCTCGGTGTCCGTCGGTGATTCGGTGGAGGTTGAGTACTTCGGCAAGCGCATCGCCGCCACGGTCTCTGCCGAGCCGCTGTTCGATCCGGGCATGGAGCGCCTCCGGGGCTAGCCCCGGAACCTGTCCGGACTTGTCGTCGGGAAACGGGGGTCGCCGAAGAGGCGGCTCCCGTTTTTCGTGTGCTGGCTCGGTTCCCGCCTCATTGTCAGACCCCCTTGCCATGATTGGTTTATGGGCAGCGAAGCGGTGGTGAAGGCGTTTGCGGATATCAGGGCCGCCCTTGCTGTGCTCAATGCGGAGGTGGACGGGTGTGGCGCGGAGCCGTTCTCTGCTGCTGATCCGTTGGCCGGGCTGGCCGATGGGAACCTGGACATCCTCGCCGGCGCAGCGGCTGTGGAGGCCGGCATGGCAGGTCTGAAGGCCCGCGCTGCCATGAAATACGCCGACACCGCCCATGCCCTGGCCCCTCCCGGGACGCCTGCCCGCGCGCAGGAAATGGCCGTCGCCGCGGAGATCGGGTGCGTGCTGGCCATCGGGCCGCGGGCCGCCAGCGCGTTCCTGTCCGT
>NZ_JBJURL010000049.1:0-32969 GCF_046097905.1 Pseudarthrobacter sp. NKDBFgelt
GGAACCATCCGCGCTCGCAGCGGAATTCAAAGCCGGCACCCTGCCCCCTGTCCTGCACGCAGGCCTGGGCCCGGCTGAACTGGACGTCCGGTGCCATGGCGGGATCCGTGAGGCGCAGGTAGTTGGCCAGGACGCCCAGGATGTGGGTGGGATCGTCGGACCACCGGGGCATGCCCACATCGATTTCGGCCACGGCCCGCTGCCCGTAGCGTTCGAGGAACCGCACCAGGCCTGCGTGCAGGACAGGGGGCAGGGTGCCGGCTTTGAATTCCGCTGCGAGCGCGGATGGTTCCTGCGACTCCAGGGCCGTCCGTGAGTCCCTGTCGTCCTTTGCTGCCGAGGCCAGCCGCCACAGCTCGAGGTCCATCTCGGTTGTCACGTTGTGCGGCAGCCCGCGGAGCACTTTTTCCAGGTCCTGCCGGCGGTCCTGTCCTCCGAGCAGCCTTCCCGCCAGCCACAGCATGGCGAATCCCACCGCCGGCAGGGGCAAAACTGCGGGCACGATCGCAAAGAGCCTGCCTCCCAGGAGCCGCTCCGCGTGGTCAAGCCGTTCAAGGGGACCTGCTCCTGCCCCAAGCTCCAGGTCTTCGGCGTAGCGCCGGGTGAAGGAGTCCAGGCGGCGGAGCGCCGCCCTGGGCCGGAACAGTCCCCGGAGCGCTGTCTCCGGCACGCGGGCCCGCGCCGCTGCCGGCAGGACGTGGCGCAGGAATCCGAACGGTGTCCTGCGGGTCACCGAAAACTCCGGGTCGTCGAAAACCTGCCTGACCACCATGGCGGACCTTGCCTCCATGATGTCGAAGACCCGGGGAAGGATGCGGCGGCCCACGCTGCTCCGGACCGGCGTGGTGAGGTCGACGTAGATGCGCTGGGCTGCCTCCGCGTAGGGCGGCGGGCCCTGCCGTGGATCGGGAACGGGAAACCCGGCGGCCAACGCCACCGAGGAAGCAATGAGCCGCAGTGACGCCAGCCCCATGGGTGTGAGCGGGCGGGTGAGGCCCTGGGCCAGGCTGAAGCACATGTACAGCCTGGGGCCGACGCCTGCTGACCGGCTCTGCGGTATGGGGTAAAGCGTGGTGATGGGCCTGGACTGCGTCAGCCAGAGGGCACCGCCGGCGTCGATGGCCCATTCGGTGTCCTGCGGAGAGCCGAAGTGCCGCTCAGCCTGCAGGCCCAGGGCCGCGAGCCCAACGGCCTGTTCATCCGTGAGGCTGGAGGAGTCCGCCCGTCCGGGGACCTCCCGGGACTCCGTTCCACCACCAGCAAGGGGCCGGACCACAACGCGCTTGTCACCAAGCTTTCGCTCAACGACCCGGGCTTTGTCCGTGTCCACCACGAAGTGATCCGGATTGACGGCGCCGGAAACCACAGCCTCGCCGAGTCCGGGGGCGGCATCTATGACCGCCTCGCGGCGCCTGCCGGTCAGGGGATTCGCCGTGAACATCACCCCTGCCGCCTCGGCGTCCACCATCCGCTGGACCACGACGGCGAGGGCCACCTGGTCCGGCGCAATCCCCAGCGCTGCCCGGTAGGCCACTGCGCGGTCTGTCCAGAGGGAGGCCCAGCAGTTGCGGACGGCGTCCAGGACGGCCTTGATGCCCGCCACGTTCAGGTACGTGTCCTGCTGGCCCGCGAAGCTCGCGGACGGAAGGTCTTCGGCGGTGGCCGAGGACCTCACGGCCACGGGGGTCATTCCGCCCATTGCCGCATACGCCTGCTCCACGGCAGCTGCGGTCCACGGTGGAACCGGGAGGGCGCGGATGGCCTCCCGTACGTTCCCGGCCACCGTGGCGAGCTGGGCGGACCTGCCTGGATCGGAAGGATGCAGTGCGGCCTGGAGACGGGCGAGCTCCGCAAGCACACCGTCCTGGACAGTCCGTACAGCCTCCCGGTAGGCCACCGTGGTCAGGCAGAACCCGTCAGGCACGGGCAGTCCCGCTGCCATCAGCCCACCGAGGTTGGCGGCCTTGCCTCCCACGAGCGGAAGCATGCTGCCATCGACCTGGCTGAGGCGCATGACCAGGGCGGGGGCGGCGTTCCCGTCCGGGTGGCGGGACTCCCGCCTGCCGTTTCCTGGGCTTTCCGGGCGGTCATCTGCCATCGTGGCACTCCCCTGCGGCGGGTCCGGTCAGGCTGTCCCGAGCACCGGCCCAAACCGGGCGCGGTCCGCCAGGCGGGGGTCCTCACGGTCCGGAACCACCATGACGGGGCCCTTGGCGTGGTGGAGCACCCCGTCCGAGGTTGAGCCAAGGAGCATCCCGGTGAACCCGCCACGGCCGCGGGTGCCCACCACCACAAGTTCCACGTGGCGGCTGGCGTCCACCAGGACGTCCACCGGAGAGCCGTCCCTCAGCTCGGATTCAGTGGGCAGATTCGGGAAGTGGCTCCGCAGCCACGCCATTCCGGCGTCCAGGGTCACCTGGATGTCGTCGAACAGCGCCTTGCGGTCCATGGGGGCCGGAACCCACGCCAGGGAACCGCTGTACTGCGGCACCGCGCAGACCACGCGCAGGGTGGCGCCGAGCCGCTCAGCCTGGGCTGCCGCCTCCAGCACAGCCACCCGTGCCTGCTCCGACCCGTCCACGCCCACCACCACCAGGTTCTCCACGCGCTGGTGGCCGGCCTTGGCCTGCTCCGCCTTGATGTGCCGGTCCTCGGTTGTCTCGCCAAGCCGGTCGGAACAGACCAGCGGCACCGTCACCGTGGGGCATTTCGCATGGGCCGGGAGTGCACTGCTCACCGAACCGAGGAGCCTGCCCACAAAGCCTCCGCGGCCGCGGGTACCGAACACCAGGAGCTCAGCGGTTTCGGACATCTCCAGCAGGACGCCGGAGGCATCGCCGTTCTCCACTGACGCGGTGGCATCGACGTCGTAGGTGGCCACCTTCTCCAGGGCCTGCTTGACGATCGCCTCCGCGCCTTCACGAATAACGGAGTCGTCCACGGTGGCGTATCCGCCGTCCAGGCCGGAAGCCGCGAAGATCGGGACGGAGTAAGCGGTGACGATGTGCAGCGGACGACGCCGGCGCTGGGCCTCGCGTGCCGCCCACACCAGTGCGCACTGGCCGTGGTCCGAACCGTCCACGCCGACGACGATCCCCTCGGGGGCGGCAGGAGTGCCGCCGTCCTGCGGGTCCCGATGCAACTCTTGTGCGCCCATGGGGCCGCCTCCTCGCGATACTGCCTGATGTTGCGGCTATTCTGCCAGAAGCCGGCCGATCCCCGTGCACCCGAACCCCCGCCTGAGCTGGGAAGAAAGGCCCGCTTCCGCTTCCCACTATTCTCCGCGGGCCCTGCCATAGCAAGCCTCTTCGGACCGGGAAACGGCGGTTATCCACAGGTGGCGGGCGATCTCCGGGAAAGCGCCTTCACCCGGACGAAATTGTTTCGGGATTGGGCTATCCCTGGCCGCGAATCTTCTGTAGTCTTCAGGACATTGTTGGTCCGGGACGCCTACTGCCTTACTCGGTCAGAGCTGCCCGGCAACGCACTGCGGCCGGGCTTTGGGGGTAACGGGACGCGAGCGGGCGAGGACGCCCGCACCTGCCGAAACTTTCGAAGGAGGGAAACTGTAGTGTCAAGCATGCCTGGGAATGCCGGGACCGAACAGACCACCACTGTGATCATTGGCACCGGCCTGTCCGGCCTCGCCGTGGCTGCAGAGCTGTGCCGCCGCGGCGTGGACTCGATAGTGGTTGACGGACTGGACCTCCTTGGCGCCGCACAGCCGGCCAACACAGCTTCCCTTCAACGGTGCGACGCGGCGGACTCCGTGAACATTCGCGAACGCAACGAGATCCTGCGGCACCTGCGGAACTACGCTGCCAGCCACGACGTCGACGTGCGCAACACCACCCGCGCCGTCCAGCTGACCATGGTGAACGGCGGGTCGCCGCTTGCTTCAGCCCCGCAGTGGGAGGTGCATACGCCCACGGGAATCCTGGTGGCGGACCACATTGTCCTGACCCGTTGCGCCCACAGCCAGCTCCGGCGCATGATCAATGACTTTGGCATGGCGGTGGGCCGGAACCTCACCGCAGCCATGCGGGCCATCGGCATCTACCTGGTGGGCGTTGGGGAGCTCATCACGCCCTCCCCCAAGGAAGTCCTGCGGCAGGCCAAGACAGTGGGCCACGCGATCTCCGCCAGGGTGCACCCGGACACTGTGGCCTACCCGGCCACCGGGAGCTTTGCGGCCCTGACCTGCCAGGCCTTGTCCCGCTAAAGCCGCCCGGCGCCCCTGCCCGCGACGGGCCCCCCACCCGCCATCATTCGTCGTCCGTCCCTGCTGTGAGCCGGCGCCGGGCCAGGATGGCAAGTGTGGCCAGCAGCCCCACCGCGACGAGGGCAAAGATGACGATGCTCCACTGGAACGGCTCCCCTGAGCCCACCTGCTCAGGCTCACCCGTAGTCCCCGGCTCGGCCGTCCCCATGGCGGGGGCAGTACTTGCCCCGGCGCCGGCGGCCGGGACTGTACCCGCCGCCGTCGGACTTCCTCCCGCCGCTGGACTTGTTGCCGGCGCGGCGCCCTGCCCGGCAGAGGCGGCCGTAAAGGCGAACGTCCCCTCGATGGGATGCGAATCCGAGCTGACGACCCGCCAGGCCACGGTGTACTCCCCCGCCGGGCCTCCGGCCCTCAGCTTCTGGGATGCCACGTTGTCCACGATGTCCACCGGCCCCTCCGCCCACTCGGTGCCGGCGGTGTCCTTGACGGAGAACGCGGCGCCGATGCCCAGCGGGTTGTTGTTGAAGGTCACCGAAACCTGTTCGGGCGGCGCCGGCAACGACGCGCCGGCCGCCGGGGTGCTGGATTCGGCGGCATCATGGGCCGCTGCGGGCCCGGCGAGGCCCAGCACACCGGCGGCGAAAACGAGGAGCACGAGCCCCAGGGTCAGGATCTGGCGGATGGGACGCATGCGGCGGCGGCTCCTTGTGTGTTGGCTTCCTTACAGACTAGGCGAAAATGCCTGCCGTCCTGCCGCCGCCACCATAGGATGCAGGTATCCCCACAGACTTCCCCGGAGGACTAATGCTTAAGCAAGGCTCTGCCCTGGACCGGTACTTCAAGATCACCGAGCGCGGTTCCAACCTTTCCCGCGAGATCCGAGGCGGCTTCGCCACGTTCTTTGCCATGAGCTACATCGTGGTGCTGAACCCCCTGATCCTCTCGGGACCTGACTCCAGCGGCACGACGCTGGGGTTCACCGCCGTAGCCGCCGTGACTGCCTTCGTGGCAGGCATCCTGACCATCCTTATGGGTGCCTGGGCAAAGCACCCCTTCGCGCTTGCCACGGGCCTGGGCGTCAATGCGTTCGTGGCCGTCACCGTGGCTACCAATCCGGGGCTGACCTGGCCGGACATGATGGGCCTGGTGGTGCTCTCCGGCGTCACCATGCTGATCCTTGTCCTCACCGGGTTCCGTACCGCCGTCTTCAAGGCCGTCCCGGACGGACTCAAGACGGCCATCGTAGTGGGCATCGGCCTGTTCATCGCGCTGATCGGGCTGGTCAACGCGGGCTTCGTCCGCCGCATCCCAGACGTCGCCGGCACCACCGTGCCCGTTGGCCTTGGCTACGACGGCAAGCTCCTCGGCTGGCCCACCGCGGTGTTCATCTTTGGCCTGATCCTGACCATCGCGCTGGTGGTGCGCAAGGTCAAGGGCGCCATCCTGATCGGCATCATCACCTCCACCCTCATCTCGGTGCTCCTGGAGATGACCCTGCACATCGGACCGAGCTTCGACGGCGAGACCTCCAACCCGCAGGGCTGGTCCCTGGTGGCGCCCACCTTCACCGGCTGGGCCGCCCCGGACCTGTCCCTGATCGGCAAGGCAAACCCGTTCGGCGCCTTCGAGCACCTGGGCTTCGTTGCCGCTACCCTGCTCGCCTTCGTCATCCTCCTCAGCATCTTCTTCGATGCCATGGGGACCATGGTGGGCCTGGCCAACGAGGCCGGGACAGTTGACGAACACGGCAACATCCCGGACGTCGACCGCGTGCTCCAGGTGGACGCCCTCGGCGCGATCGTGGGCGGCGGGGCTTCGGTTTCCTCCAACCAGATCTATGTGGAAGCCGGCGCCGGCATCGGCGAAGGTGCGCGCACAGGCGTGGCCTCGATCGTCACCGGGCTGCTGTTCCTGGTGGCCATGTTCTTCACCCCGCTCATCAACCTGGTGCCCTTCGAAGCGGTTGCCCCCGCCCTGGTGGTGGTGGGCTTCATGATGGTGTCCCAGGTGGGCAGGATCGACTGGCAGGACTGGGGCATTGCCATCCCCGCGTTCCTGACCTTCACCCTGATGCCGTTCACGTACTCCATCGCCAACGGACTGGGCGCCGGCTTCATCGCCTTTGTCCTGATCCGCACTGTCCAGGGCAGGGTCAAGGAGATCCACCCGCTCATGTGGGCCGTGGCCGGCGCGTTCCTGCTCTTCTTCGCGGTGGGTCCCATCGAGGCGGCACTGGGCATGTAGCCCCCGGCCCGGAAGCAAGGCCCGGCGCCGGGCACGGAACCAAGGCCTGGTGCCCTACACGGGAGTGTTGGGCGCCAGGCCTTCGTCACCGGTCAACGCCCGGGCCTTCTTTTCCCGGAGCTTGTCCAGCCGGTTCATGAGCGGCGAGGTGGTGGCGCCATGGATCACGATGGACAATGCCACCACCAGCCCCACGAAAGACCACAGCCACTCCGCCTGGCCGGCGAACTCGCCCTTGCCCAGCGCATAGGAGAGGTAATAAAGCGAGCCGATCCCCCGGATCCCGAAGAACGAGAGGGCGATCCGCTCGCGCGGTCCCGTTTTGCCGCCGAGCAGACCGAGCCAGCCTGCCAGTGGCCGGACCAGCAGCAGGAAGGCCAGCGCCACCAGCACCTCGGCCCAGCCGATCCCCGCAAGCAGCCCGCGGGCAATCGCGCCGCCCAGCAGGACCAGGATCACCACGGTCAGAAGCCGTTCCAACTGCTCCACGTAGGAGTGCAGCACCCGGTGGTAGCCGTGCGTGTGCTCGGCGGAACGGATGGTCACCGCGCAGACAAACACGGCAATGAAGCCGTAGCCCTCGATCATCTCGGTGGCGCCATAGGCGAGGAAGGTTGCGGCCAGCGCCACGAAGCCTTCCGAGTGGTTGGACAGCCGGAGGCTTTCAGCGCCGGCAGAGAAAAACAGCCGTGCCAGGAGCTTGCCGGTGAGGAACCCCAGCAGCACTCCGATGGCCAGCCGCCACAGGACGTCCACCGCAAACCATTCGGGGAACCAGGCCAGCGGGGATGAGCCCACAATGCTGATGGCGATGGCGAGGTAGACGAAGGGAAACGCCAGCCCGTCGTTGAGGCCGGCCTCGGAGGTGAGGCCGAAGCGGACCTCATCTTCTTTGTCCGCGCCCTCCTCCTCGTCCGCGGGCTCACCCACCTGCACTTCGGAGGCCAGGACCGGGTCCGTGGGCGCCAGGGCGGAGGCCACCAGCAGGGCAGCGCCGAGGCCGAGGCCCAGGAACCACAGGCCCATCAGGGTCAGGGCGATGATGCACAACGGCATGGCGATTCCCAGGAGCCGCCAGGTGGTGGCCCAGCGCTTGCGGCCCACGGGGCGGTCCAGGGCAAGCCCGGCGCCCATCAGCGAGATGATGACGCAGATCTCCGTCAGGTGCACAACGAAGTCGCTGTGCACCATGGGGTCCGGGTCCGGAAGCGTGGGAATCAGGGCGAAAGCCCCCATGCCTGCTCCCAGGAAGACCATGGGCATGGAGAACGGCATGTTGCGCAGGAGTTTAGGGAGGACTGCTGCGGTAAACACGGCCGCGCCTGCGGCAGCAAAGAGGATGCTGGGGGCTTCAAACACGGGGCTGTTCTCCGGCCTTGCTATGGTGCGCCGTCCGGCGCAAAAGGTGATGGGGTCCCCGGGGGAAGGGATTGCTCCACAATAGCCCCTGCTGCCCGCAGGCGCCGACGGTCTTGGATTCCAGACATGGCGACGGCGGCGCTGCTGGTTTTCGGCGTCGCCATGCGGTGAGCTTGGAGCATGGCCCCCCTGATACCTGACGTTGACCTCCCGCCCCAGCCCTGGGAAGGGAGGCTCGACGGCGATGACGCCGCCCACCGCCGCTGGTGGCAGGCAGTTACTGCGTACGAGGGCGGAACAGCAGGCACCCGCGCTGAAGGCACTCCGGGCGCTCAGGGCACCGCGGGTAATGCGGGTGGGGATGATGCCAGGCCCGCCACCCTCCTGGGCTTCGCCAGCGACGAGGGCGTGCGCCGGAACAAGGGCCGCACCGGCGCGGCGGCCGCACCGGCGGCCATCCGCAAGGTCCTGGGGCCCCTGGCGTTCCATCTGGACCGGACCGTGTACGACGCCGGGGACGTCGTGGTGTCAGGCGGTGACCTTGAGGCCGGCCAGGAACGCGCCGGCCGTGCAGTCAAGGAACTGCTCGACGCCGGTCAAGTGACCGCAGTGCTGGGCGGCGGCCACGAAACCGCCTTCGCGAGCTACCTGGGGGTTGCCGCCTCTGCGGCGGTCCGGAGCGGGAAAAGGCTGGGCGTCCTGAACCTTGACGCCCATTTCGACCTGCGGGACGAGCCGCTGGCAACCTCCGGGACGCCGTTCCTGCAGATGGCCCGCGAGGAAGCGGCCGCAGGGCGCGACTTCCGCTACGCCGTCGTCGGAATTTCCGAGCCCAACAACACGCGCGCACTCTTCGACACTGCGCGGACGCTGGGCGTTCACTACCTGCTGGACGAGGACTGCGAGGCGGAACGCGTCCGCACCTTCGTGGCAGAATTCCTTGACGGGATCGACGTGCTCTACCTGACCATCGACCTTGACGTGTTACCGGCCGCGGTGGCGCCGGGGGTGAGTGCCCCGGCCGCGTACGGCGTGCCCCTCCCGGTCATCGCCGCCGTGTGCCGGCAGGTGGCCTGGAGCGGGAAGCTGCTGCACCTGGACATCGCCGAACTGAACCCGGCGCTTGACGTGGACAGCCGGACTGCGCGCGTTGCCGCGCGGCTGCTGGACACGCTGCTGCGCTGATCCGGCAGGCTCCCGGCGGGCTTCGGACTGCGCTGCCTGCCCGTGAACGCGCTACTGGCCCTTGAGGACGTAGCGCCGCTCCGGACGCCCCACCCCGTACTTGAGTCTCACGTCCAGGGTTCCTTCGTCGTGCAGGTACTCAAGGTACCGCCGCGCGCTGACCCGGGACGTTCCCAGCTGCTCGGCTACCTCGGCCGCGGAAAGATCGCCGTCGGCGGCATTCAGGGTGGCCTCCACGAGCTTCAGGGTCTCGATGCTGCAGCCTTTGGGAAGCGGACGCTCGGTCCGGTCCAGGCCGAACACCCGGTTGACGTCCGACTGCTCGGCCACGTCCTTGGCTGAATCCAGCCCCTGGTATGCACTCCGGTAGTGCTCCAGGCGTTCCTGCAGGTCCGACTGCGAAAACGGCTTGATCAGGTAGTGCACAATCCCGCCGCGGAGGGCCTTGCGCACGGTCTCCACTTCCCGGGCGGCACTGATCACCAGCACGTCCAGCTCCGGGGCGACGTCCCGCAGCCGCTGCATGAGGTCCAGCCCGTTGATGTCCGGAAGGTGGATGTCCAGCAGCACCAGGTCAGGCCGCAGCCGTTCCGTCTCAATCACGGCCTGCGCTCCGGTGTGGGCCACGCCCACCACAGCGAAGCCGGGCGTCCGCTGGATGAACCCGGCGTGGACCTTGGCCACCATGAAGTCGTCGTCGACGATCAGCACCTTGATCATGGCTGCGTTGCACCTCTCTTGAATCGTGCGGTGAAGACTGCTCCGTTGTCATTGGCCACGGTGAGATCCCCGCCGGAACGCCGGCAGACCACCCGGGAAAGCGCCAGGCCGAAGCCGCGGCCGTCCGCCGGGCCGGCCTCCTTGGTGGAGAACCCCTGGCGGAAGATGTCCTCCACGGCCTCGTCCGGGACGCCCGGGCCGGTGTCCCGGACCGTAACGGTGACATGGTCCGTGCCGTCCTCCACAAGCACCCGGACGGCAGCCCCGGCAAGCCCCGTGACGGCGTCGAACGCGTTATCCACCAGGTTCCCCACAACGGTGGTAAGGTCCCGGGACAAATCGTCGCTGACCGGGCGCAGGGCGGACACGGGGTCAAGCTGCAGTGCCACGCCGCGCTCGGTGGCAAGGCTGGACTTGGCAATCAGCAGTGCGGCGAGCGCGGGATCCTGGATACGGCTGGTCACTTCATCATTGAGCCTGGTCCGGTCCACCGTGGCGCCGTTGACGAACTGGACCACGGAATCGTACTCGCCGATCTGGATAAGGCCGGAAATGACGTGCAGCTGGTTGGCGAACTCGTGGGCCTGCGCGCGCAGCGTGTCCGTGGCGGTCCGGGTGGCCCCCAGCTCACGCTCCAGGGAGGACAGCTCTGTCCGGTCCCTCAAGGTTGTCACCGAGCCAATGTTGCGGCCGCGGGAGCGGATGGGAACACGGTTCAGCACCACCAGCCGTTCCCCCACCAGCACCAGCTGGTCCGGGTCCGGCTGGTCGCGGGTCAGGACCACCTTGAGGGCCGGGTCCACAGGAAGGGACGCGAGTTTCCTGCCCACGCAGTCCGGCGGCAGCCCCAGCAGTTCCCGGGCACTGTCGTTCGCTACCGTGACTCGCTCGTGGGGGTCCAGCCCCACCACGCCTTCCTTCAGGCCGTGCAGCATAGCCTCACGGTTTTCCACCAGCCCGGTGATCTCGCTTGGCTCCATTCCCAGGGTCTGGCGTTTGACCCTGCGGGACAACAGCAGGGACCCGGCCACGCCCAGGACACTGGCCACGCCCAGGTAGGTCAGGAGGTTGGGGACGGCGTCGCCCAGCCGTTCAAGGGTGGACGGGTAGTTGCGGCTGATGGCTGCGATGCCGATCATCTTTCCCGAATCGTCGAGCACCGGGACATGGGCGGAGAGGACGGTGGTTCCGCCTTCGTCCAGCACCCCGGTCCAGGCCCGGCCTTCCATCACCCTGCTGGGGCCGAGTTCCAGGGTCTTGCCGAGCAGGCCCGGATCGGAAGCGGCAACTACCGTCCGGTCCACTTTTGCGAGTGCAACGTGCGACGATCCCGAAACGGTCCGGACGGACTCGGCCACCGCGGGAAGCGCTGAACCAACGCGCGGCTCTGCCTCCGGCAGCAAGGCACGTACTGCCGGGTTGTTACCAAGCGCCTCAGCGGCGGAGAGCGCCCTCCTGCCCTCGGTACGTTCGAAGGCGGCAGCGGACTGGGCAAGGGAAATGGCCACCACGGCCACGAGTACTGCCAGGACGATCAGCAACTGGAGCACAAGGTACTGCCCGGCGAGGGACATTCCTCTTCGTCGCGTCACTGCGTGGATTCCTTTAGTGGTGGTTCAGGTGCCTGGGCGCAGGCACGCGGAGCGCAGGCACCCAAGGGCGCACCGCCCGCCCCCTCCCGGCGTACCGGAACTATACCGCAGCCAGGCGGCCAGTCAGCGGGGACCGCCGTCGTTCCCTTCCCCGCTGGTCCTCCGTGCGGTGCCGGCGGACGGATTCCGGCCGGCGCGGTGCAGCAGCACCAGCCGGGTTGCGTGGAACGCGATGAGCCCGGCCCCGGCCAGGATGTACAGCGCCTCCAACCAGCCCGCCCGTCCATCGACAACCCTTACGACTGCCGGCACCAGCGCCAGCAGGACCACCGCCATGCCGATCCATGCCGCCGGTTTGGTTCCGTAACGCCCGCTTCGCTCCGCCATATCCGTCCCCCATCCTGTAAGCAGCTTCCAGCCTAAAGGGCGACGCGAACCGGGGCGTGGTGGGGTGCCGGAAACGTGAACGCAATGAACTTAACTTTCTCTGCGTACACAAGAGTGATCGCCGTCACTGCCGGGCCTAGCATCGAAGCACAGATCAGGTCCGCTGATCATCCTGTAGAGAATTGCATTACTGAGAAGAGGAACACCATGCGCCAGATCCGCGCATTGCGAGTCGCCGCCGTCGCCGCCGGCATCGCCCTGATGGCCACCGGTTGCGGGGCCACCGGCAGCAGCTCCACCGGCCCGGAAAGCTCCGGCGCCGCAGCCGGCCCGGTGACCGGCCTCCAGATCATGGTCCCCAACACCCCGGGCGGCGGATACGACACCACAGCCCGCGTTGCGGCAAAGGTTCTCGATGACGAGAAGGTTGCCACCAACACCGAGGTCTTCAACCTTGCGGGCGCCGGCGGCACTGTTGGCCTGGCGCGCATTGTCAACGAAAAGGGCAATGGCGACCTCACCATGCTCATGGGCTTGGGCGTCGTGGGAGCCAGCTACACCAACAAGTCCGAGTCCAAACTGACGGACACCACCCCACTGGCCCGGCTCATCGAAGAGCCCGGCGCAATCATGGTCAACAAAGACTCGCCCTACAAGACCATCGATGACCTGGTCACCGCGTGGAAGGCAGACCCGGGTTCCATCGCTGTAGGCGGCGGCTCTTCGCCCGGCGGCCCGGACCACCTGCTCCCGATGCAGCTTGCAGGAGCCGTAGGAATTGACGCCACCAAGGTGAACTTTGTGTCGTACGACGGCGGTGGAGACCTCCTCCCGGCCATCCTCGGCAACAAGGTGGGCTTTGCCGCATCCGGCGCCGGAGAGTACTTGCAGCAGATCGAATCGGGCGACGTCCGTGTCCTGGCAACCAGCGGTGAAGAGCGCCTGGAAGGTGTGGACGCACCCACGCTGAAGGAATCCAACATCGACCTGGTGTTCACCAACTGGCGCGGCATCGTGGCTCCTCCCGGAATCAGCGACGAGGACAAAGCCAAGCTGATCGCCACCCTTGAGAAGATGCACGGCACTGACGCCTGGAAGGAAGCCCTGGTCAAGAACAGCTGGACTGACGCCTTCATCACCGGCGACGAGTTCGAAACCTTCCTGACCGAGCAGGACACCCGGGTGGCGGACGTGCTCACGAAGCTTGGCCTGGCGTGAGCTCCTCACCAACTTTGACTTCCAGGCTCAAAGGCCGCTCCGAGCTGGGGGTCGCCCTCCTGCTCGGAGCGGCGGGCGTCCTCGTCCTGGTGGATGCCATCGCCCTGGTAACCCCGTATTCGCAGTCAGACCCGGTGGGACCCAAGACGCTGCCGTACATCGTCTCCGGCCTGCTCCTGGTATGCGCCGTCCTGCTCGCCATCAATGTGCTTCGTGGCGGACAGGGCGAAGCCGAAGGCGGTGAGGACGTGGATCTCTCGCATCCCGCCGACTGGAAGACCATCCTGCCGCTGGTGGGAGCTTTCGTGGCCAACATCCTGCTGATCGATTGGGCCGGGTGGGTCGTCTCCGGGACCGTCCTGTTTTGGGGCAGCGCCTGGGCCCTGGGCAGCCGGCACTATGTCCGTGACGGCCTCATTTCCGTGGGACTCGCAGTGCTCACTTTTTACGGTTTCTACCTTGGCCTCGGCATCCCGCTGCCCGCCGGTCTCCTGGAAGGGATTCTCTGATGGATGTCTTTTCCTCCCTCATGGACGGTTTCGCCACCGCCCTCACCCCCATGAATCTCCTCTACGCCGTCATCGGCGTGATCCTGGGTTCCGCCGTCGGCGTGCTCCCGGGCCTTGGCCCGGCCATGACCATTGCCCTGCTGCTCCCGGTCACCTATGTCCTGGAACCCACCAGCGCCTTCATCATGTTCGCCGGCATCTACTACGGCGGCATGTACGGCGGCTCCACTACCTCGATCCTGCTGAATACACCCGGTGAATCGTCCTCGGTGGTGACGGCGATCGAAGGCAACAAGATGGCCAAAGCGGGGCGGGCGGCACAGGCCCTTGCGACGGCGGCCATCGGTTCATTCGTCGCCGGCACCATCGGCACCGCGCTCCTGGCCGTCTTCGCACCGATCGTGGTGGAATTCGCCGTCAGCCTGGGCTCGCCAAGCTACTTCGCCATCATGGTCCTCGCGCTTGTGGCAGTGACCGCCGTCCTTGGATCATCCCGCCTCAGGGGCTTTGCCTCGCTGGGCCTCGGGCTGGCGATCGGCCTGGTGGGCATGGACTCCGTCACAGGCCAGCGCCGCCTCACCTTCGGCCAGCCCCTGCTGGCCGATGGCCTGGACATTGTGGTGGTGGCAGTGGCCATCTTTGCCGTGGGCGAAGCTTTGTGGGTTGCCGCGCACATGCGCCGCACTCCTTTGCATGTCATCCCGGTCGGCCGCCCGTGGATGGGCAAACAGGACTGGAAGCGGTCCTGGAAGCCGTGGCTCCGCGGAACGGCGTTCGGTTTCCCCTTTGGTGCACTGCCGGCCGGTGGAGCCGAGATCCCCACGTTCCTCTCCTATGTCACGGAGAAGCGGCTTAGCAAGCATCCCGAGGAATTCGGCAAGGGTGCCATTGAAGGTGTTGCCGGCCCGGAAGCCGCCAATAACGCGGCCGCTGCCGGCACCATGACCCCCCTGCTGGCACTGGGGTTGCCCACCAACGCCACGGCTGCCGTGATGCTCGCAGCGTTCGTCCAGTTCGGCATCCAACCGGGGCCCCTGCTGTTCGCCAACGAGGGACCCCTGGTGTGGGCCTTGATTGCGAGCCTCTTCATCGGCAACTTCCTGCTCCTGCTCATCAACCTGCCCCTGGCACCGATGTGGGCGAAGATCCTCCAGCTTCCTCGGCCGTACCTCTACGCAGGCATTTTGTTCTTCGCCACACTGGGTGCCTACTCGGTGAACCTGCAGGCGTTCGACCTGGTCCTCCTGCTGGTGCTGGGCGCATTGGGATTCATGATGCGCCGCTTCGGACTGCCGGTACTGCCGCTTATCCTGGGCGTCATCCTTGGGCCGCGGATCGAAGGACAGCTTCGCAAGAGCCTCCAGCTGAGTGCGGGCGACCCCGCCGGCCTCCTGGGTGAGCCCATCGCCGTCAGCATCTACATCATCCTGGCGCTCATCCTGGCGTGGCCGCTGATCTTCAAGCTGGTCCGGCGCAACCGCCCGGCTGCGGCCGGACCGGTGCCGGCCACGGAAGCGGCTCCGGCAGCCCCATCAGGCAGCTCCGTGCACGCAGACCTGCCCGTTCACCCGGACGGTGCAGCCCACACGGGCAGCAGCATCCACTCACAGAGCTCCGGAAAGCCGGACAGCAATGTCCAATCAGACGGCAGCGCACACCCAGACAAGAAGGAGACGCCATGACCATCGTGGTGGGATACGTCCCGACCCCCGAGGGCGAAGCAGCCCTGACCCAGGCCATCCACGAAGCCCGGAAGAGCAACACCAGACTGTTGGTCATCAACTCGTCCAAGGGGGACGCGCTGGTGGACAACCGCTACGCCCAGGAGCAGGAGATCCAGAGCATTGAGGACCGCCTGGCCACCCAGGGCATCGACCACGTGATCAAGCAGCCGGTCCGTGGCCACGATGCCGCCGCGGAGGTGTTGGATGCCGCGGAGGAGCACAACGCTGAACTGATTGTGATCGGCCTGCGCCGGCGGACACCGGTGGGCAAGCTCATCATGGGCAGCGTTTCCCAGCGCATCCTGCTGGAAGCCGACTGCCCGGTCCTCGCCGTGAAGGCAGGCTAGCCGGATTCTCCAGCACGGAACAGCTCCTGGCGTTGGCGCCCCAGCCCCACGACCTCTACCTCCACCACGTCACCCGGCTGGAGGTAGGGGAAGCGGCCGCTGAGCGCCACGCCTTCCGGCGTTCCCGTCAGGATTACGTCCCCGGGCTCCAGGCGCATGTACTGGCTGCAGTGGTGGACAAGGGTTGCGGCATCGAAGATGAGCTCTGAGGTGGTGGAATCCTGCCGCGGCTCCCCGTTGACCCAGCTCCGCAACGGCAGGTTCCCGCCGTCGATCTCGCCTGCCGGCACCAGCCATGGGCCGAGGGGCGTGGAGCCGGGGAGGGATTTGCCTTTGGTCCACTGGCCGGCCGCCCCGGGGAGCTGGTACTCACGCTCGGAGAGGTCATTGGCGGTGACATAGCCTGCGATGCAGTCCTCCGCCTGGCTGAGGGAGTCGAGGTAACCGGCTTCCCTGCCGATGACGATACCCAGCTCCACCTCCCAGTCGTACCTGCTGGAGTTCGGTGGAACGGGTGCGGGATCGAACGGCCCCGAGACGGTGTTGCCCGGCTTTAGGAAAACCACCGGAATTTCCGGGGGCGCGGAACCTGACTCGGCAGCATGCGCGGCGTAATTCATCCCGATTCCCACCACCGAGCCGGGCCTGGCAACCGGGGGGCCAACCCTGAGCGTCTCCGCTCCTTCCAGTTCCGGCAGGGACCCGGCTTCCAGCGCGTGCCGGATCCTGTCCACTCCTCCGGATGCCAGGAACGCACCGTCCACGTCCTGCGTCAGCGGCAGGAGGCTGTAGCAGCGGCCGGACGGCACCATAACGGCCGGTTGCTCCTTGCCCTTTTCACCCAGGCGCATGATTTTCATCCAGATCTCCTTCGAGCTGACGTTGCACGTTTGTACCCATCGTTGCTGATGCGCTGACGCGCCGCCAACGCGCCCTATTGTGACTGGTGGCGCACTTGCCCTGCCATTTTCGGGTGGGCGTTCGACACTCCAAACAGCAGTCATCTGACATTTGCCGGGATTAGCAGGTAAGATAGAACGGCCCTCAGGCATGAAACACAGAAAGTTCACACATGACTACAGCAACCATGGAACGCGTCCCCGCCGCTTCCTCCCCCACCGACGCGCCGGCCGCCCGGTCGATCGACCTGGATTTCTCCACCGCGAGCGACGTCCACACGGGCCTGGAAGAAGCAGTTGCCGAACTCATCGGGGTCGCGGCCCAGGACGCGGTCTGCGGCATCCTGGTGACCAGGCTGCACCCCGGCCGCTACACCGTAGCCCTGGACGAATCGGTCCCCTTCGGCGAGACATACGAGGCCATCGCCGCCTGACAGCCTGCGACGGACGCCCCTTTCGCGCATAGACAAAAGTCCCCGCCGCTGCATACGCAGTGGCGGGGACTTTTCTGTCGGCGGTTGCCGACGTTGTCAGGCCCGGCGGACCTGTACGCCGTCGGACTTCAAAAAGAGCTGCTTTTCGGACGGACCAGCCGGCACAAGCCACAGAACATTTCCGCTCTGGGACACCTCTTCCACCTCACCGGTGGCTACCACATGCGCCTGCTTGATGATCTCGACGCGCTCCCCGGCCTGGAGTCCCCTCCAGTCCGAAATAACGGCGGAATGGGCATTGCGCCTCGACAGGACTGCCCCACGTGCTTTCATTTGAACTTCTACCCCTTTGTATATGTTCCGCGCCACAGCCTCTTTGATGTGACTTTTACTACACCTTCAGTTCTACTACACTCCGCGTCCGCCCGATGTCTGTGTCGCTGGAAATTTCAGCAGGTGGACGCTTTGTGCCGATGGGCTGAAGATTGTTCGCTTTTATGCCAGTGGACCCACGGCAGATTCGACTGCCCGGCGCACCTCCCCTGCTGCGACCAGGTTGTCCGCCGCCTCCAGCTCCGGGGAAAGGAAACGGTCCGTCCCCGGCCCGTCCACCACGCTCCGCAGTGCACGGACGACGGCGGCGCCCGCCGGTCCCGGGGTCAGCACACCACCGGAGAGCTGGGTGCGGATGTCCAGTGCCCGGGCTGACGTCACCAGCTCGATCGCCAGGACGCGCCGCAGGTTCTCCACTGCCTTCCGGAGTTTGCGGGCTGCGTGCCAGCCCATGGAGACGTGGTCTTCCTGCATGGCCGAACTCGGGATGGAGTCCACCGATGCAGGCACCGCGAGCCGTTTGTTGTCCGAGACCAGCCCGGCCTGGGTGTACTGGGCGATCATGAGCCCGGAATCGACGCCGGGGTCGGCTGCGAGGAAGGCAGGAAGGCCGTGGGACCGCGCGGGGTCCAGCATCCTGTCCGTCCGCCGCTCAGCAATGGAGCTGAGGTCCGCGACGGCGATGGCCAGGAAGTCCAGGACGTACGCCACAGGGGCGCCGTGGAAGTTGCCATTGGAGCTGACCCGCCCGTCGGGCAGCACCACCGGGTTGTCGATGGCCGCGGCCAGTTCGCGGGACGCCACCAGGTCCGCGTGGTCCAGCGTGTCCCTCACCGCACCGGTGACCTGAGGGGCGCAGCGGAGCGAATAGGCGTCCTGCACGCGGGAATCGCCGACTTTGTGGGAAGCGACGATCGGTGAACCGGAGAGTACGCGCAGCATGTTGTCAGCGCTGGCGGCCTGCCCCGGGTGGGGGCGCAGTGCGGCGTGCAGCTCCGGCAGGAACACCTGGTCGGTGCCCAGCAGCGCCTCGACGCTCATCGCCGCGGTGATGTCCGCCGTCGTCAGCAGCTGCCGAAGGTCCGCGATGGCCATAAGCAGCATGCCCAGCATGCCCTCGGTGCCGTTGACCAGGGCAAGGCCCTCCTTCTCGGCGAGGATGACCGGCTCGATGCCGTGAGCGGCAAGGAGTTCCGCGACGGCGGGACGGCCAGCGGTGCCGTAAAGCTGGCCGTCCGGCCCGGCGGCTTCACCCTCGCCCATCAGGACCAGGGCGCAGTGCGACAGGGGCGCCAGGTCGCCGGAACAGCCCAGCGACCCGAACTCGCGGACCACAGGGGTGATGCCGGCATTGAGGACGTCCACCATGGTTTGCAGGACCACGGGACGGACGCCGGTGCGGCCGGAGGCCAGGGTCTTGGCACGCAGGAACATGATGCCGCGGACCACTTCACGCTCCACGGCCGGACCCATGCCGGCGGCGTGGCTGCGGATCAGGCTCTTTTGCAGCTGGGTGCGCAGTTCGTTGGGAATGTGCCGGTTTGCAAGGGCGCCGAAACCGGTGGAGATTCCGTATGCCGGGGTGTCGCTGGCGGCGAGGTCGTCAATATGGGCCCGGACCTTGGCAACGGTTGCGAGGGTTTCCGGGGAAAGGGTGACCTTCGCGTTGTGGCGCGCGACGGCGACGACGTCCTCGGGTGTGACCCCGCTGGTGCCGAGGGTGACGGTCAGCGGTTCGTGGGTAATCGTAGTCATGGTGTTCCTGCTTCTGTGGATCGATTGCTCCGTAAGTGTCGTTTTCGGGGCTCTAAACGACAGTTACGGAGCAATCGATGTAGATTTGGGGCTGGTCAGTGGGCTTCGGACGCTGTCTCTTGCATCGGGATGCGGACGCCGCGTTCCCTGGCGACCTCGAGTGCGCGGTCGTAGCCGGCGTCTGCGTGGCGGATGACGCCCATGCCGGGGTCGTTGGTGAGGAGGCGCTCGAGTTTCTGGGCGGCGAGGTCGGTGCCGTCCGCGACGGAGACCTGGCCGGCGTGGATGGAGCGGCCGATGCCGACGCCGCCGCCGTGGTGCAGCGACACCCAGGTGGCGCCCGAGGCGGTGTTCAGCAGGGCGTTGAGCATGGGCCAGTCGGCAATCGCGTCAGAACCGTCCTGCATTGCCTCGGTTTCGCGGTATGGGGAGGCGACGGAGCCTGAGTCCAGGTGGTCGCGGCCGATCACGATGGGGGCCTTGACCTTGCCGTCCTTGACGAGCTGGTTGAACAGCAGTCCGGCCTTGGCCCGTTCGCCGTAGCCGAGCCAGCAGATCCGTGCCGGCAGGCCCTCGAACTCGACCCGCTCCTGGGCGGCGTCGATCCACCGGTGCAGGTGCTTGTTCTCCGGGAAGAGTTCCTTGATGGCCTCATCGGTGACCCGGATGTCCTCGGGGTCACCGGACAGGGCCACCCAGCGGAACGGGCCCAGGCCCTCGCAGAACAGCGGGCGGATGTAGGCCGGAACGAAACCGGGAAATTCGAATGCCCGGGTGTATCCGCCCTTGCGTGCCTCATCACGGATCGAGTTGCCGTAATCGAACACCTCAGCGCCCGCGTCCTGGAACTCCACCATCGCCTGCACGTGCCGGGCCATCGACGCCTGGGCCTTCTTGGTGAAGCCCTCCGGGTCGGCCTCGGCTTCGCGGTGCCATTCCGCCACGGAGATGCCTTCGGGCAGGTAGGACAGCGGATCGTGCGCGCTGGTCTGGTCGGTGACGATGTCCACGGTGAGCTCACCGGCATTGTGGCGGCGCAGGATCTCGGGGAAGACCTCGGCGGCGTTGCCGACGTAGCCCACGGACCAGCCGCGGCGCTCTTCCTTGGCTTTGAGCACCTTGGCGATCGCGGCGTCAAGATCGGTTTCCACCTCATCGAGGTAGCGCTTGCCGGCGCGGCGGCGCAGGCGGGTCTCGTCGACGTCGACAATCAGGCACGCGCCGTCATTCAGGGTGACGGCGAGCGGCTGGGCGCCGCCCATGCCGCCGCACCCGCCGGTGAGGGTGAGGGTACCGGCGAGGGTGCCGTTCTCGTCACCGGAGAGCTTGCGGGCAATCGCGGCGAAGGTCTCGAACGTGCCCTGCAGGATCCCCTGGGTGCCGATGTAGATCCAGGAGCCGGCGGTCATCTGGCCGTACATCATCAGGCCCTCGGCCTCGAGCCGGCGGAATTCGGGCCAGTTGGCCCAGTCCCCCACGAGGTTGGAATTGGCCAGAAGCACCCGCGGCGCCCATTCGTTCGTGCGGAACACGCCCACCGGCTTGCCGGACTGGACCAGGAGGGTTTCGTCCTTCTCCATGGTTTCCAGGGTGCGGGTGATCGCGTCAAAAGCGGCCCAGGACCGGACAGCGCGGCCCGTGCCGCCATACACCACCAGGTCATCCGGGCGCTCGGCGACCTCGGGATCCAGGTTGTTCATGAGCATGCGCAACGGCGCTTCCGTCTGCCAGGACTTGGCGGTGAGCTCGGTGCCGCGGGCTGCTTTGACCGGGCGGGCACCGGTGGTGAAATCGGCGGGTGCCATGGTGGCTCCTTCATGTAGTGGTTTTGCTGGAAGTTCTGTATCTACTAAAGCCCGTCCGCAACGGCAGAAACAGGGCCTTCTGAACGGTGCTGTCCGGGATACCGGACGGGCCTACCTGGCGGGGCGCCCGTGGAGACGCACCGAGAGCTCATCGGCCACTTTCTGGACCCGCGCGGCGAGCGCCGGCCATTGCTCTGCCGGCAGTTTGTCCTCAAGGAAAGTGACGGCGACGGCCGCCGTCGGCCATCCCAGGTGATCCGTCACGGCGGCGGCGATGGAGCCAAAGCCTGGCGTGACCTCGCCGTGTTCGGTGGCATAACCGCGCTGCCTTACCTGGTCCAGGTGGGAGGACAGCGCCGAGTACTTCATGATGGCGCCCGCCACCTCGTGCCGGGCAGTAAAAGCAGCAGCGTTCGGATAGAGCGCACGGACCTGGGACTTGGGCAGGGCCGCAAGGATGGCACGCCCGCTGGCGGTGAGGTGGCTGGGGAGCCGGACGCCGACGTCGGTCACCAGGGACGGGCGGTTTTTGGCGCGCTCCTCAACGATGTACAGCACGTCGCGCCCATGCAGGACCGCCAAGTGTGCGCTCTCGCCCAGCGCATCCACGAGGGAGGCCAGCAAAGGGCGGCCCAGTCGGGAGAGCGGCTCCTGCCTGGAGTAGGCGGAGCTGAGCTCGAACGCGCTGATGCCGAGCCCGTACCGCTGCTCCTCGTGGAGGTGGAGGACAAATCCGTTGGCTTCCATCACCCCCAGCAGGTGGTAGACGCTGGAGCGCGGCAGGCCCAGGGTGGAAGCGATTTGCGACGCCGCCATGGGGCCTCGCCGGGACGCCAGCAGTTTGAGGATGCGCAGGGTGTTTTCGGCAGCGGGGACTTTGGATGTCCCCTTCGACGCCATCTGGATTGCACCACCGGTTTCATGCCTGGCTTCAGTGTCCAACACCGCATTCCCTCCATCGCTGCTTTGCGGGCTTCGGATTCGTGTCCGGTATCCCGTACTTAACCATGCGCCCTGGACGGTGCTTTAGACGCTGCCAAAGCATGCCCAGCGTCTGGAATCCCAGACATACTGCGTGGACGGAATCCCGGTCCGGCCCGAGCACCGGCCGGGTGCCAGGCTGCGCTGTGGGGTGGACACTGTTTTGCCCTCCCGGCACACTGAAATACCGAGGCACTGAAAGGAACATCACCGGGAGAGGAACCCGATGGAGCACCTCAGCCGATTCAGCAATGAATTCCTCAAGGCGCTCAAAAACCTGCTGCCCATCGTGGCGGTAGTTTTCATGTTTCAGCTGCTGGTGTTCCGTTCGGTGCCCGATGATCCCTTGAGCCTGGTGGCAGGGCTCCTGATCGTGGCCGGGGGAATTGCCCTGTTCCTGCACGGCCTGGACCTCAGCATTTTTCCAGTGGGCAAGAACCTTGCAAATCAATTCGTAAGGCGCGGCGCATTGGTGTTGCTGCTGCCTTTTGGATTTGCTGTTGGTTTTGCCGCCTCCGTTGCGGAGCCGGCGGTAATCGCCGTCGCCGAGCAGGCCCAGCTCGTCAGCGGAGGTCGGATCAACGGGCTGGTGCTGCGCTTTGTCATCGCCCTGTCCGTTGGCCTGGTCCTGGTCCTTGGAGTGATGCGTGTTCTGCGCGGCTGGGCCGTGTACAAACTCCTGATTGCCGGTTATGCACTGGTGCTGGGACTGACGTACATCGCCCCGCCCGAGATTGTTGGACTTGCCTACGACTCAGGCGGTGTCACCACCAATATCGTCAGCGTGCCGCTCATCACCGCAATAGGCCTTGGCCTGGCAAATTCAATCCGCGGACGCAGCGTCCTCGCCGACGGTTTCGGCCTCGTTGCACTCTGCGTGATGGTGCCGATGATCGGCGTCCAGCTCTATGGCACCTGGGTTTACTCATTTGGCGGCTCTGGAGCGGCACCCCCCTCGACCGGATCCAGCGAGGACGCCGCTGACTGGGTGGTGGGCATGATCCTGGGCCTGGGGTCGATGCTCCGGGAGGTACTGCCGATCGTGGGCGTCGTCCTGTTCTTCCAGTACGTGGCACTGCGGCGCAGGCTGGCGCACCCGCTGCGTGTCGTCGTCGGCTTCGTTATGGTCCTGGTGGGACTGTACGCATTCGTGGTTGGACTCAAGATCGGTCTCTTTCCCATCGGGAAACTGATGGCTGAGCAGCTCATAGCACAGGGCGCGCCGGCCCTGATCCTGCTCTTCGCCCTGCTGATAGGCTTCGCCACTACTATGGCTGAACCCGCCCTGGTGGCCATCGGTGAACAGGCGCAGGAGGCGTCGCCTGGACGAATCAGCGGCTTCGCCGTGCGGGTCATTGTCGCCCTCGGCGTCGCCGTCGGCATCGCCTGTGGCGTCTATCGGATCCTGATGGGAGGCCCGTTCCACTACTTCATCATGGCCGCCTACGCTGTGGCGATCGTGCTGGTCTTCTTTGCACCGAAGTACATCATCGCCCTGGCCTTCGACCTCGGGGGCGTCACAACCTCGGAGGTCACCGTGCCTTTGGTGACGGCCCTCGGCATTGGGTTGGCAGCGGCTGTAGAGGGAAGGGATGTGTTGATCGACGGTTTCGGCCTGATCGCCTTCGCATCAATCTTCCCTGTCATATCCGTCATGGTGTATGCCATGGTGATGGAGAAGATTCCGCGGCTGAGGAGCGAACCTGCATGAAATTCACCGCCATTGTGGTCATCGCACCGGACGACCTTGAAGACAGGATCATTGAACACGCCCAGGGGGCCGGCGCTACGGGGGTCACCATTCTTCCGGGCAAGGGAATTGGTGGTGAAGCCAGGAAGACGTTCTTCGGCCTGACCTTCGAAGGCACCCAGTCCGTGTTGCTGATGGTGGTTGGTTCGCATTTGGGCGCACCAATCCTGAAGGAGCTCCACTCGATCCTGGTGAAGGGAACAGAGTCGCGCGGGCTTGCTTTCGCTGTTCCGATCGAGCATCTGACGGGGATCGATATGAGGCAGGTCGTGAGGTTTGAGGAGCATCTGCGCCGCGAGGGCGCCTGAGCAGGCCCAGCAAATTTGAGGAGGAAGAAATTGCTTATTGTCAATGACGTGATGGTCTCCCAGGTCGTCACCATCTCCCCCTACAGCACGCTGCGTGAAGCCCTGTCCGTGATGAAGGAACGCCAGGTCAAGAGCCTCGTGGTGGACCGGCAGCATGCCCACGACGCCTACGGCATGCTGAGCTACCGGGAACTCCTGGACACCGTGGTCGCCCAGGAAGGAGATGTGGACCTCCTGAACGTCTACGACGCCGCCACCATCCCGGCCATCACCATTCAGAGGGAACTGTCCGTGCGGCAGGCGGCAGCCCTGATGAGCCGATACCACCTCAGCCGGCTTGTAGTGGTGGAAGGCAACCAGCTCGTGGGCCTCCTGGCCATGAACGACATCCTGGCACGGCGCATGGAGGAACTGGCCTGACCTTCCCGACCACTTAAGGGGGACGCACGACTCCGTTGCCAGGAACATTTTCCCGTTCGGGGAAAGGGCCCTTCGGCAGCGGGTGGATCAGATCCTGACCACCACTTTCCCGAGGCTCCGGCCCTCCCGGAGATACCTGATGGCGGCCGGTGCTTCCGCAAGCGGGAAGACCTTGTCCAGGGCGGGTTTGACGCTCCCGGCTTCGATCAGGGATGCCAGGGCCTCGAGGTCAAGGTGCGTCTCCCTCGACACCAGGCCTTTGAACTTTTGCCGGGAGAAGAGTGAGAGCAAGGGCGCCGCGAATGACCTTTCGAAGCCGCCGGTCAGTTTTCCGCCACGCTCGCCTCCCACCAGCACCAGGGTGCCCCGCGGGGCGAGGGCGCGTTTGAGGACGGAGAGCGGACGGTTGCCGGCGGTGTCCAGGATGACGTCGTACAGCGCCCCGGCGGCAGCAAAATCCTCCCGTGTGTAGTCGATGACGGCGTCAGCGCCGAGGGACCGGACCAGTTCCACTTTTCCGGTGCTGCAGACTCCCGTCACATCCGCCCCAAAAGCTTTGGCTATCTGCACCGCGAAGGACCCCACTCCCCCGCCCGCCCCGATGACCAGCACTTTCCGGCCCACGGTAACCTGGCCGGCGTCCCTTACAGCCTGCAAGGCCGTCACGCCGGAGATGGGTGCCGCTGCCGCTTCCTCGAAGGACAGGTCCCGGGGTTTCCTGGCCAGACGGCCCTCCTTGGCGCAGACGTATTCCGCAAAAGAACCCTCTGACGTGCCGAAGACCTCGTCACCCGCCTTGAAACGAGTCACGCCGGCTCCCACGGAGTCCACCACACCGGCCACTTCCCGGCCCCGCACAGGCACTTTGGGCTTCTTCAGGCCATAGCCAAAGAGCCGGATTAGATAGGGCTGTCCGGTCATCAGGTGCCACACGCCCTGCTCCACTCCCGCGGCCCGCACGCTGACCAGGACCTCGCCGTCGCCCGCTACGGGCCGGGCGATATCCCGCAGCGCAAGCACGTCCGCGGTCCCATAGACGTCCTGCACGATGGCTTTCATGCTCGATCTCCTTTGGGCCGCCGCTGGCAGCAGGCCCCTAACGTAAGGAAACGCCGACACCAAGTCAAGGGGGGCGGACGACGGCGGGACCGCCTTGTGGACGGACCCCGCCGCTGTCCGTGGTCATCCCGGCCCGCACGCCCAGTGCAAACGCAGGCGGTACGGCCGCTATACGGCGGCTGCAGCAGCCCGCACAGCCTCAGCCAACGAGGTGGCAGGCCGTCCTATCAACCTGCGCAGGTCCCCGCTGCTTACCAGGAGGTCCCCGCGGGCGATGCCCAGGTCGGAGTCCGCCAGGATCTCCGCGAACGGCTCCGGCACTCCGGCCCCGGTCAGCAGGCCGGCGTATTCCTGTGCAGGCAAGTCGTTGTAAGTGATGGTCTTGCCGGTTGCCGAGCTGATTTCGGCTGCGAGGTCCGCCATGCTGAAGGCCTCGTCACCGCCCAGTTCGTACACAGTGCCCGCCTGGCCCTCCGCCACGAGCACGGCCGCAGCGGCATGGGCATAGTCAGCACGCGCGGCGCCGCTGACCTGTCCGTTCCCTGCACTCCCGGCGAGGGCGCCCTGGGCCAGGGTCCCGGGCAGCTGGTCCGTGTAGTTCTCGAGGTACCAGCCATTGCGCAGGAGGACGAAGGGCACCCCCGATTCCCGCAGGATGGCTTCCGTGGCCCGGTGCTCGGCTGCCAGCTTCATCCCCGTGCTGTCGGCGTTGGCGATGCTGGTGTAGGCCAACAGCTCCACACCTTCCGCCTTCGCGGCTTCGATCACGGTGCGGTGCTGCTCCACCCGCTGGCCCACCTCGCTGCCGGAAATGAGGAGCAGCTTCCGGGCGCCCTTCAGTGCCGCGGCCACTGAGGACGCGTCCGCGTAGTCCATTGCTTTGACCTGCACGCCGCGCCCGGCAAGGCCTGCCAGCTTTTCCACGGAGCGCCCCGTGGCCACAATTTCCCCGGCAGGGACGTTGCGCTGCAGCAGGGCCTCGACGACGTGGCGGCCCAGCTGGCCGGTTGCTCCGGTGATGACGATGCTCATGAAATTCCTTCCGTAGGGTGTCTGACATGAAGCACAACCACACGCATTCCTGATTACTTCCTAAAAGAGAGTACGCACTTTCAGGTAAGGTACTCACATGGAAGTTAGTGCCAACAGCCGTGCGGCCCAAGCGGCGCCCCTCCCGGTTGACCTTGCCGACGGCGTGTTCCCGGCCGGTTGCCCCAGCCGGACTGTGCTGGACCACGTCACCAGCAAGTGGGGCGTCCTTATCCTGCTTGCGCTTTCGGAAGGCGAGCAGCGGTGGAGCGACCTGCGCCGCCGGGCTGAAGGAATCAGTGAGAAGATGCTGGCGCAGACCCTCAAGACTCTGGAACGGGACGGCCTGGTCCGCCGGGATGCGCAGCCGGTTATTCCGCCCCGCGTGGATTACAGCCTTACCGAACGCGGCTATGAGCTGAGCGCACTGCTGGTTCCGCTGGTGGCATGGGCCTTCGAGAACGCAGAGGACATCGTCAACGGCCAGCGTTGATTCGTTGACGCAAGAGGCAAGTAGCGGGTCCGGCAAAATCGAGTACCTGTTACTGGTGTGACTGGTGTGAATAGTGCATAGCTTTGACGTAAGGTGCCAGCCGGAATGTGGAGGGCCGCCCTCTGCTGGGAACATTCCGGTTAACCTGCACCGCGAGTGAGCGGCCTGCGCCGCTTCCGAGGAGTTGGTACACATGGCCAAAGCCGTTGTCCGGGACCCATCGAGCATGGGCCGGCCCGTCAGCCTGACCAAGGTTGCAGCCCAAACATGGAACCGCATGCTGAAGCCCTTCGCCCCGCGGTCACCCTATAGAATCGGCGACGCCGTGGTGGCGGATGACCCTTTCAAGGGCCGCCGCGAGGGATTGGTGGTTTTCCAGCAGGGAACATCAGTGGGCGTGGATACCGTCCACGGCGTGTTCTTCTACGACCACCGGCAAATCAAACAGCTGGATTGAGTTTTTGTCCAGATATGCAGGGCTGAAGGCCGCGGAAGCCTGCATATCTGGACAAAAACTCCTGTGCCGGGCGGCTAGCGGGCCGACCAGCCGCCATCCATCGTGTAGCTGGCGCCGGTTACCATGCCCGCGTGGTCCGACGCGAGCCATGCCACAAGTGAGGCCACCTCTTCGGGCTCCACCAAGCGTTTCACGGCGGACTCGGTCAGCATGATTTTGGCCAGGACCTCCGATTCCGGGATTCCGTGGACCTTGGCCTGGTCCGCGATCTGCGACTCCACCAGCGGCGTGCGCACATAGCCGGGGTTGATGCAGTTGGAGGTAACGCCGTGCTCCCCGCCCTCCAGCGCCGTCACCTTGCTCAGCCCCTCCAGGCCGTGCTTGGCGGAAACGTAGGCGCTCTTGAAGGGAGAAGCCCGGATCCCGTGCACCGAGGAGAGGTTGATGATCCGGCCGAAATTGTTCGCATACATGTGCGGCAGCGCGGCCCGGATCAGCAGGAACGGCGCTTCCAGCATGAGGGTGACCAGCCGGCGGAAATCGGCTGGCTCGAAGTCCTCGATGGGACTGATGCGCTGGATCCCGGCGTTGTTCACCAGGATGTCGCAGTCAAGGCTCAGGGTGGCGAGCGATTCCACGTCCAGCAGGTCAACGGCCCAGGTGGTGCCGCCCACTTCATCCGCAAGTGCTTCCGCAGCGGCCGCGTCCACGTCCGCGATCACCACCTTGGCACCCCGGGCGGCGAGGGCCCGCGCGCTGGCGGCCCCGATCCCGCCGGCTCCCCCGGTAATCAGTGCCTTGCGGCCGTTTAACGTGTTTTCCATGGCAGTCCCCTCGGGCTTTCTAACAGATTTTCCGGTCGCTCATGCAGCGCAGCGCCTACCGGGGCAGGTCCGGCAGCACTATTTGCCGGGCGCTGTCCAGCGCTCATGGGTTTCTCCTCCGTGTCCACGGTGACACGCGCTGTGATCTCCAGCACTAATGGCTCCACTGAGTCTTACTGCACGGACATGCGCCTTCAATAACCAAAGCAGCACGCACTGTGTGCAGAATTGCAGATATGAACGTCAATCCGGATGACCTGCTGGTACTCCTGGCGGTGTCCCGCACCGCCAAATTCACGGCCGCCGCGCAGGCACTGGGCCTGAACCACACCACCGTCTCACGCCGGATCGCCTCCCTGGAGAAGGCACTCGGCGGAAGGGTCCTGGCCCGCGCCCCCGGAGGCTGGGAGCTGACCGACCTCGGAGCGCAGGCCGTCCAGGCCGCTGAACAGGTCGAAGCGGTGGTGGGCGCCCTGGGACCCGCCGGACGGGCACCCGACACAATTACCGGCGTCGTACGCATGACTGCAACGGACGGCTTCAGTGCCTACATCGCCGCACCCGCGGTGGCGCGGCTGCGGCGGGACCATCCCGGACTGAGCGTTGAGGTGGTGACCATGACGCGGCGGGCGCTGCAGCAGCGCTCCGGCCTGGACATTGAAGTGGTGGTGGGCGAACCGCAGGTGCACCGGGCCGAGGCCATGCGGCTGGGCGAATACATGCTGGGGATGTACGCCTCGCGCGCCTACCTGGCCGAGCACGGCACGCCAGCCACGGTGGCCGAGCTCAATGACCACCCGCTGGTCTATTTCGTGGATTCGATGCTGCAGGTGGATGACCTGGACGCACCCCGCCGGCTGGTGCCCGCCATGCGCGACGGCCTCACCTCAACCAACGTCTTCGTCCACGTGGAGGCAACACGCGCCGGAGCGGGGATCGGCTTCCTGCCCTGTTTCATGGGCGACCTCCACCCTGACCTGGTCCGCCTGCTGCCGGCCGAAATCGCCGAACTGCTGCCCTACTGGATGGTGCTCCGGCCGGATTCGCTGCGCCGTCCGGCAGTGGCAGCGGTGGTCCAGGCGCTGCGGGAACAGATGGCCGAACACCGGGAATGGCTGCTGGGCCGGGGAAATACCTCGCCGGCTGCTCTGTAACTGTCGTTTTCGGGGGTGAGAACGACAGTTACGGAGCAATCGATGGGGTTGCAGGCGGATCGTGCCGCACCGGTGACCCTGCCGCGAAAGCCCGGACCTGGGCGTCGTCCCACAGGTGTGCCGGGACCGCGCCGCCCAGGAGCCGCCGGTGGAGCTTCGGGTCGTCGCCAAACGGGGTGTCGCTGCCCGCCATCACCATGTTTCCGTAGCGCCGGCCCTTCAACATGGCGGGGTCCGCGATGATCACGGTGTGCTTGAAGGAGGCCGCGATGGTGGCGGCATCCTCCCGGGCGTTCTTCAGGTCCGGCGCGTCACCGGAGTTCACGACGTAAATCCCCCCGGGTGCAAGGACGCGCTTTACGTGCCGGGTGAATTCCGCGGTGGTCAGGGGCCGCGGGGTAAGGGCCCCGGCGAACACATCCCTGATGATGAAGTCGCGGGTGTCCGCCGTCAGGGTCTCGGTAACCTCGCGGGCCTCCCCCACACGGAGCCGCAGCAGGGGCGCCTTGGGCAGGTCGAACCAGCCGCGGACGTACTCAGCCAGCTTGCCGTCCAGCTCCACCACCACCTGCCGCGCATCCGGGTAGGCAGCATGGAAGTACCGCGCCAGCGAGCAGGCTCCGCCGCCCAGGTGAAGCCCGCGGAGCTTCGGCCCGGAGGACGCTTCCGACGGCGGCCAGCGGGACTCGATGAGCGCCGCCATCCACCGCATGTACTCAAAGTCCAGGAACAGCGGGTCGGCGAGGTCGATGTGGGAGCTCATGACGCCGTTGATCTTCAGGAGCCAGCCGGTGGAGTTATCCTGGTCCGCGATCAGCTCGCAGTCGCCGGTATCGATGTAGTAGACGCCCTCAACCGGGCCGTCCGGCCGGGTTCCTTTGGGAACCTCCACCACGCCCGCCGTGGCACGGCTGCCGCGGCCTCCCGGCTTCCCGCGTTTCGCCATTACCCGTGCCCCGCTTCATTCAGCCCAACCAGTCCAGCTCTCAACCCTAGTTGGTCTGCACGGCCCCTTCGCCGTCCCGGATCTTGTTCACCATAGCCGTAGTGGAACGGTCGGCCACGTAGTCCAGGATGGCCACGCGGCCGCCGTACTCCTCCACGGCCGGGGTCTCTGCCAGCATCTCCGGGGTGTAGTCCCCGCCCTTGGCGTAGACCTCGGGACGCAACTGCCGGATCAACGGAGCTGCGGTGGGGGTGTCGAAGACCGTCACGTAGTCCACGCAGCTCAGCGCCGCCACCACGGCCGCCCGGTCCGCCACCGCATTGATGGGACGGCCTTCACCTTTGAGCCGCCGCACGGAGCGGTCACTGTTGAGCGCCACCACCAGGATGTCCCCCAGCTGTTTGGCCTGGTTGAGGTAGCGGGTGTGGCCGCTGTGCAGGACGTCGAAGCAGCCGTTGGTCAGCACGATGCGCTGGTCCTGGGTGCGGTGCAGCTCCAGCTGCCGTTCAAGCTCGCCGGCGTCCAGCGCGGTGTCCGCGAACGCCTTCAGGTAGCGGCTGAGCTGCGCCGTACTGCAAACCGACGTGCCCGGCTGGTGCACCACGACGTCGGCGGCTGACTGCGCCAGGTCCAGGCTGGCCGTGAGGGGCAGGCCTGCCGACCTCGCAAGTGTCAGCGCGGCCACGAACGTGTCACCGGCTCCCGACGCCTGCTTCTCGGCAGCCGGGCGTGCCCACGTCCGGTGCGTCACGCCGTCGGGCCTCAGCAGCACGGTTCCGTCACGGTCCAGGGTGACCACCACGGCCCCCGCACCCGTTGCCTCCAGCAGCGCCTCGGCGTGCCTGCCCACCTCCGCCACCCTCTTCTGTCCGTCCGGGAGCCGTACCTCCAGCATCCGCGCCGTTTCCTGCGCGTTGGGGGTTACCAGGTCCGGGTGGAGCGGCGCCCACGGGCGGGGGTCGTGGGAGTCAACCACCAGCAGGGGCCGCCCGCCCGGCTCCCCGCGGCCCCTGCCCGCGAGGGCGTCCACCAGGGCCCGCCGGACGGGATCGGCCAGGACGCCGGTGCCGTAGTCGCAGACCATCACCGCCTGCTGGTGTTCGACGGCGGACCGCACCAACGCCGCAAGTTCGGCCAGCGCTTCGGCGGGCACGGAGCTGGCGGAGTCATCGATGCGAAGCATGACCTGGCCGCCGCTGCTGATCCGGATCTTGGTGGTGGTGACCATGTCCGGGTGGTCGAGCAGGTGCGTGACATCGATCCCGGCTGCCACGAGCTGGTTGCGGAGGTCCACGCCGGCGTCGTCGGTGCCGATGATGCCCGCCACAGAGACACGGGCTCCCAGGGCAGCCAAATTCATGGCTGTATTGGCCGCTCCGCCGGGCACCGACTCGCGACTTTGCACGTCCACCACCGGGGCGGGGGCCTCCCGGCACAGCCGCTCGATGCTGCCGTTCCACCAGCCGTCCAGCATGACGTCGCCCAGCACCAGGATGGCCGGCCGTTCCGCTGCGATCCGTCCCGGCAGCCACTCCGCAAGGGCACGCTGCTGGGAAAGATCCGCCGCTTCCGGCGACGTAGTCACGGCTGGTCCCTGACCAGGGCAGCCGCCGGCGGCGCCGCAATGTGCACCACTTTCACCCGGCTGAACTCATCCAGGAGTTCGGGACCGTACCCGAAGCCGGCACCGCTGATGCCCCGCGGCTGGGCAGCCCCGCCAGGGGCCCCGCCGAAGACCTCGTTGATTTTCACGGTGCCTACGGGGAGGGCGGCCACTGCCTGCTGGATGTGGGCGATATTGGCGGACAGTACCGTGGCGGCGAGGCCGTACTTGCCGCTGCACGCCAGCCGCAGGCCGTCGTCGAACGATGTCACCACCTGGACCGGCGCCACGGGTCCGAACGTCTCCTCCGTCATGACCTCCATCCGCTCCGTGCATCCGGTCAGCACCGTTGCCGGGTAGAAGGAGCCCGGACCGTCTGGGAGCGTCCCGCCTTCCACCGCATGTGCTCCCTGCTGCAGCGCATCAGCCACGTGGGCGTGGACCGCGTCCCGCATCCGCCCGTCCACCAGCGGGGCCACCGTGCCGTTGCCGTTCCGGAGTGCTGCCTCTGCCTCCAGCGCGGCGCAAAACTCCGCGGCGATGGCTTCATGGACATAGATCCGTTCAACCGCCACACAGATCTGGCCGCTGTTGCTGAAGGCGCCAATGGCGGCCTGTTCTGCCGCCCATACGGGATCGACGTCGCGGTCCACCAGCAGGGGATCGTTTCCTCCGTTTTCCCGGATGACATGTGCACCGGACTGTGCCCCTGCACGGGCAAGATGGGCACCGGCAGCACTGGATCCGACGTGTGCGATGACGTCCACGTCAGACTGTGCCAGGAGCGCGCCGACGCCTGCTCCCCCGGTGATTGTCTGGAACACCCCGGGCGGGAACGCCGGGGCCAGGACCTCCCCCAGCGCCTCGCCGAGGCGCGGGCAGCGCTCGCTGGGCTTGTGCACCACCGTGTTGCCGGTGACCAGCGCGGCACCGATCAGTCCGCAGGCAACAGCGACGGGATCGTTCCATGGGGTCAGGAGTGCTGCCACTCCCCGGGGCTCCGCCACGGTGTAGTCCGACGCGAACTGGCTTCCCCGCAGGCTAAGGCCGCGGTGGACAGGGCCAAGCTCGGCATACTGCTCCAGCGTGGACACACCGGCCGCGATCCCAGCCAGCGATTCGTCCACCGGCCGACCCGTTTCGCGGGCGTTGAGCCCGGCCAGTTCCCGGGCGGCAGCATCGAGCGCCCGCGCGGCGGTCCGGAGCGCGGCA
>NZ_JBJURL010000004.1:0-97022 GCF_046097905.1 Pseudarthrobacter sp. NKDBFgelt
GCGCCCGGTAACGCACCCGCCGGATGCGCCGCACCATATCCACGATCAGCAGCGCGGTGGCAACCACGAAGAACGCCGTCATAATGAAGCCCAGCAGGCCGGGCGTCACCTGGTCCTCGGAAATCCCCTCACGCAGCGTTGGCGTCGGCAGGGGCGTCGGGGTGGTGGCCAAACTGAGGAGCAGGTGATGCACGGTTATATACCTTCTGTGGAGCGGATGGCAGGGGTCGCGGAAGGGACGGCGACAGCGCCATACCCTAACTTCTACGCGACATAGAAATTGCCGGCTGCTTCTATCTTAGCCCTGCAAACAGATCCCGCTCCGGGAGTTCGGAAGGAACCCGGGAGCGGATGAGGGAGTAGTCTTCCCACGGCCAGGCCCGCCGCTGCATCTCCGGGGACACGGCAAAAAAGAACCCGAGGGGATCCACCTGGGTTCGGTGGGCCCGGAGCGCGTCGTCGCGCACTTCGAAGAAGTCGCCGCAGTCCACCTGGGTGGTGGTGGGATGTGTGGCGGGCGGAGGCGTGTGGCCCTCGGCGTCCGCTTCAAGCCAGGCGGCGAGCCGCTCGGCGTACGGGGACTGGAGCCCGGCTTCCTCCAGGGCGAAATGGAGGGCCCGGAAGCGCTCCGGGCTGAAGGCCCTGTCGTAGTAGAGCTTGCTGGGTTCCCACGGCTTCCCGGCGTCCGGGTAGCGCGAAGCGTCACCGGCGGACTCGAAGGCTTCCACGGCAACGCGGTGCGCCATGATGTGGTCCGGATGGGGGTAGCCGCCGTTTTCGTCATAACTGAGGATGACGTGCGGCTTGAAGGACCGGACCAGCCGGACCAGGGGCGCGGCAGCGCGTTGCAGGGGCAGGGTGGCGAATGATCCCGCAGGGAGGGGAGGAAGCGGATCACCTTCAGGCAGGCCGGAATCCACGAAACCCAGCCACCGCTGGCTGACGCCGAGGATGGCCGCCGCCCGTTCCATCTCCAGGCGCCTGGCGCCGGCCATGTCCCGTTTGGGGTGCGGCTCCCCCTCAACGGCCGGGTTCTGGATGTCCCCCCTGGAGCCGTCGGTGCACGTGGCCACCAGTACGTCGACGCCGGCGGCTGCATACTTGGCCATCGTCGCAGCGCCCTTGCTGGACTCGTCATCCGGATGGGCATGGACTGCGAGCAGCCGTAGCGGCGCCGGGGTGGTGCTGGACGCTGTCATCGAAGGACGGCTCCTTATTCTTCTGCTGCCTGTGGCTGCTGATCGGATGGCTTGAACGGGCGGACGCCTGGAGGGGCTGCTGACAAGCCGCTTCCGGAAAGGGCACTAAACTGGTGAGGTGACTTCCCCGGACCAGCCGGCCCAACCCGCGCCCGCAGACACTAGCCTAGCCAATCGATATGGGGCTAAAAAGCGCACGCTTACGCCGACAGCCAAACGCGTCATTGGCGGGGCGGCGCTGGCCGCAGGAATCGGATTCCTGGCGTGGGTTTCCACGTCCCAGTCCTTGTCCGACGTGACGTTCAAGGACATCGGCTACAGCACCACGGACGCCACGCTGGCGGAGGTGGACTTCCAGGTCACCCGCGAGCCGGGAACCGCAGTCAAGTGCGCGGTCAAGGCACTGGACTCGAAGTTTGCGGTGGTGGGATGGAAGGTTGTGGACATTCCTCCCGCCGAGGCCACGGAAACAGCCGACGGCGGCCGCACGGTTGCCCAGCGCGTGGCCGTGCGCACCGAATCACTGCCGGTATCCGGCGTGGTGGACAGCTGCTGGGCGGCAGGCACGTAGCACCGGACGCGCGGGCCCGGAAGCAGGCCCGGGCCTGTGACGTGCGCCGCTTCCCTGTTGGGTTAAGTCCAAGGGATTGACTACAATGGAGCAATACCTTTACCCCGCTGAGCTGGTTACTGTTCCACAAGTGGCCACCGTGGCGGGGTCTTTTGCATGTAGGACCACCAGAGGAGAAGTCCGTGTCTACCACCAACAGCGCAGCTGCAGCCTGGCTCACCCAGGAAGCTTTTGACCGCCTGAAGGCAGAGCTGGACCACCTTTCCGGCGCTGGCCGGGCAGAGATCGTCCAGAAGATTGAAGCAGCCCGGCAGGAGGGCGACCTCAAGGAGAACGGTGGCTACCACGCAGCCAAGGAGGAGCAGGGCAAGATCGAGGCCCGCATCCGCCAGCTCACTGCACTGCTCCGCGACGCCCACGTGGGCGAGGCTCCTGCAGACGACGGAATCGTGGAGCCCGGCATGATCGTCGTGGCCAGGATCGCCGGCGACGAAGAGACCTTCCTGCTCGGTTCCCGTGAAATTGCCGGCGACTCGGACCTGGACGTCTTCAGCGAGAAGTCGCCGCTGGGTGCGGCCATCCTTGGCCACAAGGAAGGCGACACCCTCAGCTACGCGGCACCCAACGGCAAGGACATCAAGGTGGAGATCCTCTCCGCCAAACCGTACGCCGCCTGATTGCTTCCAGCCCGCAGTGGCACACATAACGCTGGCCGCCCCGGAAAGGGGCGGCCAGCGTTTGCCGTTAAGGGCCTGATACCTACAGCGCCGGACCGGGGGCGCGGCTGCGGCGCCGCAGCAGCAGGGCCGCCACCACCCCACCGGCCGCGCCGCCCAGATGGGCCTGCCAGGAAATGTAGCCGGCTGCTATAGGCAGGACACCCAGCAGGATGCTCCCGTAGCCCATGAAGAGGACAACCGCCAGGAGGATCTGGCGCCAGCTCCGATTGATGAACCCGCGGACCAGCAGGAACGAAAACAGCCCGAAAACCAGTCCCGAGGCACCCACAGTGACGCCGCCGTCGCCAATCAGCCAGACCGTGAGGCCGGACCCCAGCCAGCTGAAGGCCAGGGCGGTCAGGAACACCCTGAGGCCCGAAAGGAACACCAGGAACCCAAAGATGATCAGCGGCAGGCTGTTGGACAGCAGATGGTTCAGGTTCGCGTGCAGGAGCGGGAATGTGAAGATGTCCAGCAGCCCGTCGGCGCTCCTGGGCCGGAGCCCGAACGTCGCGTTGAGCGAGCGCAGCATCACCATGTTGAACAGCTCGATAACAAAGAGGAGAACCACAAAGGTCCCCAGCACCAGCAGGCCGCCCTTGGCCCGGGCGGCCACGGTCCTGCGCTGCCCTAAGCTTCCGTTTCCCGTCAGTCCGGCCATGGCTTTTCCTAGTGCACCACGATGGGCTGGAAGCCTTCGGCGCGCAGGGCGCTGAGGACCTGTTCGCCGTGCTGGTGGCCTTTGGTTTCCAGGTTCACGGTAATGGACACGTCGCCCATGCTGATGGAGCCGCCCACCCGGGTATGGTCCAGGCCGGTGACGTTGGCATCGTTCTCGGCGATGATCCTGGCGATGGTGGCCAGTGAACCGGGCCGGTCATCGAGCATCATGCGGACGGTCATGTAGCGCCCGGCAGCGGAAAGGCCCCGCTGGATGACCTTGAGCATAAGCATGGGGTCGATGTTGCCGCCCGATAGGACCACCACGGTGGTTCCCGGGTTTTCGATCTTGCCGTCCATCAGCGCCGCCACGCCAACGGCACCGGCCGGTTCCACCACCATCTTGGCCCGCTCCAGCAGGAAGATCAGGGCACGTGCCAGCGAGTCTTCGCTGACCGTCACGACGTCATCAACGAGTTCTCGGATGATGCTGAACGGGAGCTGCCCGGGACGGCCGACGGCGATGCCGTCCGCCATGGTGGACACCTTCTTCAGGGGCACCAGCGCGTCAGCGGCCAAAGAGGGCGGGTAGGCAGCAGCGTTCTCCGCCTGGACCCCGATAATGCGGATCTCCCGCCCCAGTTCTTTGGCCCGGGCCTTGATGGCGACGGCGACCCCGGCCAGGAGCCCGCCGCCTCCCACGCCCATGAGGATGGTGTCCACAGTGGGTACCTGTTCAAGGATCTCAAGCCCCAGGGTTCCCTGGCCTGCCACGACGTCCACGTTGTCGAAAGGGTGCACGAAGACGGTTCCCGTCTCGTCGCTGTACCGCTGGGCTTCGGCGAGCGCCTCGTCAACGTTGTGGCCATGCAGGATGACCTCCGCACCGTGGCTGCGGGTGGCGGCCAGCTTGGGCAGCGCAACGCCCAGCGGCATGTAGATGCGGGCTTTGATGCCAAGGCTCTTGGCGGCCACGGCGACGCCCTGGGCGTGGTTGCCTGCGGAGGCTGCCACCACGCCGCGCTTTTTCTCCTCGGGGGAAAGCTTCGCCATGCGGACGTAGGCGCCGCGCACCTTGAACGATCCGGCCCGCTGGAGGTTTTCGCACTTGAAGTAGACATCCCCGCCGGCCATCTTCCCGAGGGCGCGGGACGATTCCACCGGTGTACGCGCAATAATCCCGTCGAGCAGCTTCTGCGCCTCCAGGACATCGTCCAGCGTGACGGGAAGGGTTTCAAGGATGTTCACGGACTATTCTCCTCTGGATTCGGCCCCTGCGCCCGGTTCCGCAGTGGGAGGGGCATCAGGCAGTTCTGCTGTGGTGCCGGCGGCGGCGCCCTTGCCGCGTTTGAGTGCCGCTGGCGGCCGGACGTCCCGGAAGGTGTTGTCCGGTCCGGCGCCCGCCGTCGTGGGTCCTCCGGCTAAAGCCGGCACTTGTTCATGTTCCCACGTTCTGGCGGCAATGTAGCGAATGGAGGAATTTGCGACGGCGAGGATGGGCACCGAGAACAGGGCACCGGGGATGCCTGCGAGGTAGGATCCTGCCGCCACCGAGAGGATCACCGCCACCGGATGCAGGGCCACTGCCTTGCCCATGATCAGCGGCTGCAGGATATGGCTTTCCAGCTGCTGGACGAGGAGCACGATGCCCAGCATGATCAGGGCGTTGATGGGGCCGTTCGCCACCAGTGCCAGCAGGACCGCGATAGCACCCGTCACCAGGGCGCCGACGATGGGGATGAACGAACCGATGAAGACGAGCACGCTCAGCGGCAGCGCCAGGGGTACCCCGATAATGGCGGCGCCCGCGCCGATTCCCACAGCGTCCACAAAAGCCACAAACATTTGGATGCGCGCGTAGCTGACCATGGATGTCCAGCCCTTGCGCCCGGCGCCGAACGCTGCCGCCCTGGCCTTCCTGGGAAGCAGCCGGACCAGAAACGTCCAGATCCGGTCCCCTTCCAGCAGGAAGAAGATCAGGATAAACAGCGCCAGGATGAGCCCGGCGGCAAAGTGCCCGGCCGTGCTGCCAAAGGACAGCGCCCCGCTGACGATGCTGCTGGTGTTGTCCTGCAGCGCAGTGGTTGCTTCCTGCAGGTACTGGTCCATCTGGGCGGCGGTCAGGTGCAGCGGACCGTCGGACAGCCAGTCCTGGATCTGCTTGACCCCTGCCAGCGCCTCCGACCAGAGTTCGCCGAAGCCTGAAACCAGCTGCCGTCCCACCAGGGCAAGCGACCCGCCGATCAGGCCGATGAAGGCTACAACGGTGACGGCGACGGCCGCTCCGGCAGGCAGCCTGTACTGCTTGAGCCACCGCACCACCGGGCTGAGGAGTCCAGCGAGGAGCGCAGCCACCATGACGGGGATGATGAGGAAGCTGATCCGGCTCAACAGCCAGACGAGCGCGCCTCCCACGAGGAGGATCAGCCCCACGCGCCAGGCCCAGGAGGCTGCGATGCGTACGCCGTAGGGGATGTCCCGGTCCAGTTCACGGTCCGCGAGGACCCTGACAGGCTGGCTGGAGTCAGGCCGTTGCGGGCCTGGGGTAAGGCTGGTGGAGGTAACGGCATCCTCTGCTGGCGTCATAGCCCAATACTTCCCCAGCGGAAGCTGATTCGGAAACCGCTACCCGCCGGCGCCCGGGGTGTAGTCAATGCCCCACTCGATGGTGAAGGAACCGCCAGGGCTTAGCCAGCGCAGGCCGTCACCGGAGTTGAAGGCGTTGGCCGGCCCGGTCATGGGCTCAACGGCCACGGCCCGGCTGCGGCCCGGATACTGGGTGCTGACAAAGACGTGGACGTAGCGGCAGGCTTCGTCCTGCCACAGGCTTACCCGCCTGCCGTCCGGGGCCGACAGTGTGTGGCGGGCCTTTCCTGCTTCGTAGCGCAGGTCCGTCAAGGCGACGTCCACGTCCAGCGCAGCGATGTTCAGCCCTGTCCTGAAATCCGAGTCCCCCTGCACCGGGGCGGAGCTGCGTGGAATCAGGCGGTCATCGGCCACCAGGCGCGTGTCGGCCGCTACCGTCAGGACCAGCTCTTCAATAGGTACATCGCCCAGCCTCAGGTAGGGATGGGCACCCAGGACGAATGGTGCGGGCTCCCTGGCGTCGTTCAGCAGGGTCTGTCGGACCACCAGCCCGAGGCCGCCGTCAATCCCGTACTGCACCCGGTGCCGGGCAAGGAAGGGATACCCGTGCTGCGGGAAGATGGTGGCCTCCAGCGTCACGGAGTGCTCCGACTCATCCACCAGCGCGTAGGCGGAATTGCGGAGCAGGCCGTGGCTGGCGTTATTCCGGGCAACCTCGGTGATGTCCAGCTGCTGTTTCTTGCCGTTCAGGAACCAGATTCCGTCCTCCACGCGGTTGGCCCAGGGCGCCAGGGTGATGCCGGCGGCACCGGGGGCAATCTCGTCGTCGCCGTATGTCTCCGTCAGGAGGGTTCCTCCCCTGCTGAAGGAACGGAGGCCGGCGGCCAGCTCCGTAACCACGGCCGAGGCGTCGCCGCGGCGGAGTTCATACTGCCTGCCGGTGGCATATACCTGCATCGCCGGCACGGGTTCCTGGGGTGAACGTGAAGTCATGAGCAATACCGTACCCCGCGGCGGTCCTGGCACGCAGCACCACCTTGTGACTTTTTGTTGTTAACTATTCTTTTTTGATCGAATGTGCCACACTTTTTTCATGACAGGTATCACGAGCACCAGACTCTCCGACGGCAGGGAGCTGATCTATTTCGACGACGCTGCAGCGCCCAAGTCGCGCATCGCCGAACTCACCTCGGACCAGCGGGGCCTTCCCCCGAGGGGTGAACCCGGCGAGGTCCGCTATGACGCGCTGACCGACGAGTGGGTTGCCGTGGCCGCGCACCGCCAGACCCGCACCCACCTTCCTCCGGCGGACCAGTGCCCGATATGCCCCACCACCGCCGGTAATCCTTCCGAGATTCCTGCGTCGGACTATGACGTGGTGGTGTTCGAGAACCGGTTCCCGTCGCTGGGGCCGGCGCTGGGCCCGGTTCCGGAGGAAACAACATGGGGAACGAAGGGGCCCGCATACGGCCGCTGCGAGGTAGTGGCGTTCACCCCGTCCCACACCGGTTCCTTCAGTGAACTGGGGGAAGCCCGTGCTCGGACCGTCATCGAGGCGTGGGCGCACCGCACGGAGGCTTTGAGTGCCCTCCCCGGAATCAAGCAGGTCTTTCCGTTCGAGAACCGCGGTGCCGACATCGGCGTCACGCTCCACCACCCCCACGGGCAAATTTACGCCTACCCCTACGTCACGCCCCGCGCGGGAGTTTTGGGGGCCGCGGCCCGCAAGTTCCATGACGCCCACGAGGGCCGGGAAACACTCACCGGGTCCTTGTTGCGCTCTGAAAGGGAAGACGGCAGCAGGATGGTCCTGGAAGGCGAAAACTTCAGCGCCTACGTGCCCTTTGCTGCCCGCTGGCCGCTGGAAATCCACCTGGTGCCCCACCGCCAGGTCCCGGACCTGGCGGCGCTGAGCGGCGAGGAGAAGGATGAGCTCGCGTCCGTCTACCTCAACCTTCTCCAGCGGGTTGACGCCCTTTACCCCACGCCCACGCCCTATATCTCGGCCTGGCACCAGGCTCCCCTGGACCCGGTCCTGCGGCCCTCCGGATACCTTCACCTCCAGCTGACATCCCCGCGGCGGGCTGCCGATAAGCTCAAGTACCTGGCAGGATCGGAGGCAGCCATGGGCGCTTTCATCAACGACACAACCCCGGAGAGCGTGGCGGAGCGCCTCCGGGAAGTCGCCCTTCCGTCCCCCGCCCCACACCCCGCCGCCCTGGCGGCCACACCCGAAGGAGCCCACGCTTGAACGCCGCACCCGACCCCCTGGCCACCCGTGCGCCGGCAGGGACAGAGGACCTTGCCGCCCGGTTCGCGAAGGAGTTCGGCGGCGCTCCGGACGGCATCTGGCAGGCGCCGGGACGGGTGAACCTCATTGGCGAGCACACGGACTACAACGCGGGTTTCGTCCTGCCTTTCGCCATTGACCGGACTGCCCGGGTGGCCGTCCGGGTCCGCCCTGATTCCGCTGTCCGGCTGCTCTCCACCTACGGGGATCAGGGCGTCGTCGGCACAACACTGGATTCCCTGCAGCCGGGCTCCGCCAAAGGCTGGACCAAGTACCCCCTCGGCGTGATGTGGGCGCTGAAGCAGCGCGGCATCGAGGTTCCGGGCGTGGACCTCCTGCTCGACTCGAACGTTCCCCTCGGAGCCGGGCTTTCGTCATCGCATGCCATTGAGTGTGCGGTCATCTCCGCGCTGAACGAACTGACGGGCGCCGGGCTGGAGGCGGAGGAAATGGTGCTGGCCACGCAGCGGGCGGAGAACGAGTTTGTCGGTGCCCCCACAGGCATCATGGACCAGTCCGCCTCGCTCCGGGGCTCTGAAGGGCACGCTGTCTTCCTGGACTGCCGGGACCAGAACGCCCGCCTTGTTCCGTTTGAGACCCAGCCGGCGGACCTGGTGATGCTGGTGATTGACACCAAGGTCTCGCATTCACATGCCGACGGCGGCTACGCGTCCCGGCGGGCATCCTGCGAACTGGGCGCCGAGGTGCTTGGGGTCAAAGCGCTTCGGGACGTGCAGGTGGGTGACCTGGAGGAAGCCAGCGGCCTCCTGGATGAAGTCACCTTCCGGCGCGTCCGGCACGTGGTGACCGAGAACGACCGCGTGCTCCAGACCGTGGAGCTCCTGGCAAGCGAGGGACCGGCCGCCATTGGCGCCCTGCTGGACGCCAGCCACGCTTCCATGCGCGACGACTTCGAGATCTCCTGCCCCGAACTGGACCTGGCGGTCGACACTGCCCGCGGCAGCGGCGCCATCGGGGCCCGCATGACCGGCGGCGGTTTTGGCGGTGCAGCCATCGCGCTGACGCCGGTGGGGCAGGAACAGGCGGTGCGTGACGCCGTCGTCAAGGCATTCGCAGATGCCGGCTACAAGGCGCCGGACATCTTCACGGTGTCCCCGGCTGCAGGAGCCCGCCGGATCGCATAGCACGCTCCTGAGTTGCGGCCTTAACAGCTAAGGGCCCCACCGCGAGGTGGGGCCCTTAGCTGTTAAGAAGGTCCGACGGCGGGGGCCGGCGTGGGCGTTATTCGTCCCCGCGCAGGATGGCCAGCAGGCGGATGATTTCCACATAGAGCCAGACCAGCGTCACCGTCAGGCCGAAGGCTGCCGTCCAGGAGAAGCGCTGCGGGGCGCCGCTCTGGACGCCCGCCTCAATGCTGGTGAAGTCCATCACCAGGGAGAATGCGGCCAGGCCGATTGCAAGGATGCCGATGACAACACCGATGATGCCGCTGCGCAGCCCGAAGGGTTCCGAGGTCAGGCCGGTCAGCATCATGACGAGGTTCACGACGGAGAAGAGCGCATAGCCGACCAAAGCGATCATGAAGAACTTCATGGCCTTGGGGGTGGCGCGTACCTTACCGCTCTTGAACAGGAGCAGCGTCACGGTGAAGACGGACAGCGTGCCAATGACGGCCTGAAGCCCTACGCCCGGGTACATGGTATCCAGAACGCGGGTGAGGCCGCCGAGGAAGAGGCCCTCGAGGCCTGCGTAAGCAAGAATCAGCGCCGGCGACGGCTGCTTCTTGAACGTGTTCACGAGCGCCAGCACAAAGCCGCCCAGCGCACCGACAATCATCAGCATGGAGGCGAGCCCCAGGCCAACAAACATTGTCACGCCGGCGCCGACGAGCAGCACGCCCAGGCAGGCGGCAGTCTTGACGATGACGTCGTCGTAGGTCATCCGGCCTGTGTCAGCGGGACCTGCAGCGGGCTGGTTGTACATCTGCCGCAACTGCTCGTCCGTCATGTTCTGCGGCTGGCCGTACGCCTGCTGGCCATACGGGGCCTGGCCGTAAGGTGCCTGGCCATACGGCTGCTGGCCGTAGGCCTGGTGTCCGTAGGGAGCCTGCGGAACAGGCGGTGCCTGGGTGGCTCCACGGAAGCTCTTTCCGTTGAAGATCGGGTTGCCGCCAAGTGCCATTGCGGGATTCCTCCATATGGGATGTGTTGTGAACCTTAAGGTTTACGCTACCAATTCTCACGTAAATGCACCCGCAATAGTTCCCCGGTGGAAACAGGAGCCTGGAGTTGTTATCCGATCGCTACCATCGGCGCCTGGACCTCGGCATTTACCGGTACGTCCGCGCTGTAGCATAAGCCAAGCAGGGTGACGGAACTCACATATGTGGCGGTGCCGGCGTGATGGCACCATCCTACCCCTGCATCCGTTCGCAGCGGCTGCAATGGCGCAGCCGAGACCGCCCCCAAGTGGAGGTTTACCAATTTGAGAAGTACACCCCAAGGCCCGCCGGCCGGCGCACGGCGAGGGTTGCTGAGATTACTGGGAGCCATCAGCGCTTCCATCCTGGCAATCCTCCTCGTGGCAGCACCGGCTTCCCAGGCCACTTCCCCGTCTCCGACACCATCCCCGTCGAACCAGACCTTCCAAAACAACATCAGCGGATTCCTTCGTGATGACAGCCGCGCACCCTTGGCGGGTGTGACCATCACGGCCACGAAGGATGACTTCACCGGCACGGCCACGTCCTCCGCGAACGGAGCCTGGAACATCGGGGTGCCCGAACAAGGCACCTACACCGTGGAGTTGGATGAGTCCACCCTGCCTGAGGGCATTGCCCTGGCTGAGGGCCAGGAAAACCCCCGCGATGTCACCTTCAGCCAGACCTCGAACCTCTCGGTCATCTTCGCGTTCGGCGAAGGCATCGTGGTGCAGCAGCAGGACTTCGGGCAAAACCTGCTGAACCGGCTCGTCGCAGGATTGAGCTTCGGCCTCCTCCTGGCGTTGGCCTCGGTAGGGCTGTCACTGATCTTCGGCACCACCGGGCTCACGAACTTCGCCCATGGCGAGATGGTGACGCTGGGCGCGGTCCTGGTGTTCGCCTTCAACGCCCTGGGCCTTCCCTTCTGGCTCGCCATCCTGCTGGCACTGCTTGGCGGCGGCCTCTTTGGGTACGCCCAGGACAGGGGGCTATGGCGGCCGCTGCGCCGCCGCGGCACGGGGCTGGTCCCCATGATGATCGTCAGCATCGGCCTGGCACTGGCAGTCCGCTACGTCATCCAGTTCTACTTCGGGGGCGCCACCCAGCAGCTGCCGTACGCGCAGAGCCCAGAAATCCAGCTGGGACCTGTCTCCATCTCACCGAACAACCTCTGGTCCCTGGGCATCAGCGCCGTGGTGATCGCCCTGATCGGCATCGTGCTGCTGAAGACCAGGCTGGGCAAGGCCACCCGCGCGGTAGCCGACAACCCCGCCCTGGCGGCGGCCTCGGGCATCGACGTTGACTCCGTCATCCGGATTGTGTGGATCACGGGCGGCATGCTGGCCTCCCTCGGCGGCATCCTGTGGGCCTACTACCGTCCCGGCGTAACGTTCGACATGGGCTCCGCCATCCTGCTGCTCATCTTCGCCGGCGTTACCCTGGGCGGCCTCGGCACAGTCTTCGGCGCCCTGATCGGTTCCATCATCGTGGGCATCTTCGTGGAGCTGACCACAGTGTTCGGCCTCGCCGCGGACCTGAAGTACGTGGGCGCCCTCTTCATCATGATCGTTGTCCTTCTGTTTCGGCCCCAGGGAATCCTGGGCCGGCGCGAGCGCGTGGGTTAGGAGACAGCCATGGACTTTGGATTCATTCTTTCCAGCGCTGCCAGTGAAATTTTCAGCCCGACCACGGCGGCGTACGCCCTGGCTGCGCTTGGCCTCGCCGTGCACTTTGGCTACTCCGGCCTGCTGAACTTCGGACAGGCCGGCTTCATGGCGGTGGGGGCCTACGGCTTCGCCATCTCCACCCTTACCTTTGGTGTCCCCTTCTTCGTGGGGCTGCTGATCGCCATCCTTGCCTCAGCCGTCTTCGCCCTGCTGCTGGGCATACCCACCCTGCGGCTCCGTGCGGACTACCTGGCCATCGTGACCATCGCCGCAGCGGAAATTGTCCGCTACATCGTGACCACCAACCAGCTCACCTCCGTGACGGGATCGGCAAACGGCCTGGCAGCCTTCGAGGGCGGGTTCTACAGCATGAACCCCTTCCCTGAAGGCTCCTACTTCGGCATGAACAACCGCGATTTCTTCATCCGCGTGGTGGGCTGGGCGCTGGTCGCCCTCTGCTGCACCCTGATATGGCTGCTGATGCGCAGCCCGTGGGGGCGTGTCCTCAAAGGCATCCGTGAGGATGAGAACGCCGTCCGGTCCCTGGGGAAGAACGTCTACGCCTACAAGATGCAGGCCCTCATTATCGGCGGCGTTCTCGGAGCACTCGCCGGCATGGTCTTCACGCTTCCACGTGGAGCGGTCCAGCCGGCCAACTACGGTACGGAACTGACGTTCTTCCTGTACACCTGCCTCCTCCTGGGCGGCCTGGGCACCGTGCTTGGTCCGGTCATCGGCGCCATGATCTTCTGGGTTGTCCTGTCCCTGACCCAGGGAATCCTGTACGGCCTGATCGAGTCAGGAGCCATCACGTGGCTGAACACGGTCCAGGCCGGTCAGTTGCGCTACATCCTGGTTGGCGTCGCCCTGATGCTGCTGATGATCTTCAGGCCCCAGGGCGTCTTTGGAAACAAGAAGGAGCTGGCGTTCGCATGAGCATGCACAGCGAAGTACCCGCAACCCCAGGCGAGGTTGGCGTGGACTACATGACCGACACCCGGCCCATAGCAGCGGGCGAGGCAGCACCCGGCTGCAAGAAGCGCGACCCTATTGTCGTGGCGGAGAACGTGACGCGCAGCTTTGGCGGCATCAACGCCGTGGACGTGGAGTACCTCGAGATCCCCCGGCACAAAATCACGGCACTGATCGGCCCCAACGGTGCGGGGAAGACCACCCTCTTCAACCTGCTGACCGGTTTTGACACACCGAACACGGGCAAGTGGCAGTTCGAAGGCAAGAGCCTCGCAGGCGTGTCCCCCTACAAGGTGGCGCGGATGGGAATGGTGCGCACCTTCCAGCTCACCAAGGTCATGGGCAAGCTGACCGTCATGGAGAACATGCGCCTCGGCGCTTCGAACCAGCCCGGCGAGCGGCTGTCCAAAGCGCTCTTCAAGGGCATGTGGGGCGGCCGGGAAAAACAGATCACCGACGAGGCCAACGTCCTGCTGGAAAAGTTCAAGCTTGACGCCAAAAAGGACGACTATGCGGCGTCCCTCTCAGGAGGCCAGCGCAAGCTCCTGGAGATGGCCCGGTCCCTGATGGTCCGGCCCAAACTCGTCATGCTGGACGAACCCATGGCAGGCGTCAACCCCGCGTTGACCCAGTCCCTCCTGGACCACATCAAAAACCTTAAGGCCGAGGGCATGACGGTGCTGTTCGTCGAGCACGACATGCACATGGTCCGGCATATCGCCGACTGGGTGGTGGTCATGGCTGAAGGCAAGGTGGTGGCGGAAGGCCCGCCGGGCGAGGTCATGAAGAACCCTGCGGTCATCGACGCCTACCTCGGCGCCCACCACGACGTCGACCTGGGAGACTCCGAGGGCCTGAAGGAGCTCGCGGCCGAACTCGTGGCGGACGAGGAATCGATTGTGGGCACCGAGAACGCCGGAATCATCTCGCTGGACGTTGTGGCGGGAGAGGCGGAACCGGAACGCCGGAGCGGCGGCCGGCACCAGGGCGAGAGCCCGCATGGCCGCCACGGTAGCACGGACACAGGCACCACAGACAAGGACAGGCAATGAGCAGCACCAGCGCGGCACCGGCCGCACAGCCAGTCACCGACGGTGACTCGGTGGTCAAGGTCACCGACCTCGTGGCGGGCTACCTGCCGGGAGTGAACATCCTCAATGGCTGCAGCATCGAAGCCCGCAAGGGCGAGCTGATTGGCATCATCGGCCCCAACGGTGCCGGTAAGTCGACCCTCCTGAAGGCCATGTTCGGTTTGGTCAAAGTCCATTCCGGGACGGTGGTGGTCCGCGGCCAGGACATCACCGGACTGAAAGCGAACAAGCTGGTGTCCCGGGGAGTGGGTTTCGTCCCGCAAACGAACAACGTGTTCGCCACGCTGACCATCGAGGAAAACCTGCAGATGGGCATGTTCCAGCGGCCCAAGGATTTCGCCGAACGGTTCGACTTCGTGGCCGGCCTGTTCCCGGAACTGGGCAAGCGGCGCGCGCAGCGAGCCGGCTCGCTCTCCGGCGGCGAACGCCAGATGGTGGCCATGGGCCGGGCGCTGATGATGGATCCTGCCGTACTGCTCCTCGACGAGCCGTCCGCCGGGCTCTCCCCCGTCAAGCAGGATGAGACCTTCCTGCGAGTCCACGAAATCAACCGTGCTGGCGTCTCCGTCATCATGGTGGAGCAGAACGCCCGCCGCTGCCTGCAGATCTGTGACCGCGCCTACGTCCTGGACCAGGGACGGGACGCGTACACCGGCACGGGCCGTGAACTGATGAAGGACCCCAAGGTCATCCAGCTCTACCTGGGCACCCTGGCGGACACCGCCGAGTAAGGCCAGGGCAAACACAAGGAAGCCCCCGTCCGGCCGGACGGGGGCTTCCTTGTGTTTCAGGTACGGCGGTTACAGCTGGCCGAACTCTTCCTTCACTGCGGTGTACTTGTTGTCATCCTGGTACTCGTAGATGCCAATGTAGGCCTCGGTCGGGTCACCGGCGTCGGAGAAGGTCACGGGGCCGGACTGACCGTCGTAGTCGGCATCCTTGCCTTCCCTGATCAACGTGACGCAGGCAGCGTAGGACGTGCACTTCTCGCCGCCCTCAGAGACTTCCTTGAGCTTGGCTGCGATGTCCACGCCCTTGGTGCTCTGTGCCGCCTCTGCGGCCAGCGCGATGAGGTTCACGGCGTCGTAGGACTCGCCGGCGTAGCTGTAGTCCTTGAGTGCCGGGTCGATGGCCAGCAGCTTCTTCTTGAAGTCGTCCTGCGCAAACGTGCCCGGGATGGCGCCGCGTGCGCCCTTCAGGGTGCCCGGCTGGAAGTCCTTGCTGTAGTCGGAGGTGTTGCCGTCCACCAGGAACATTTGGGTGGGCTTTACCCCCTTGCCGGTCATCAGCGGAACGATGCTCTTCGCCTGGTCAAAGGTGATCAGCGCAATGGCATCCGGCTGGGCAGCAATGACCTTGTCCACCTGGCTGCTGAACTGGCTGTCGCCCTCGTTGAAAAGTTCCTCCGCCACAACCTGGCCGCCGGCCGCCTCGAAGGCCGACTTAATGTTGGATGCAAGGCCGGTACCGTAGGCGTCATTCAGGACGATCATGCCCACGGTCTGCGCGCCGCAGGTGGCCATGTAGTTGCCGAGCACCTTGCCCTGGAGGACATCGGAGGGTGCTGTACGCCAGTACAGGCCATTGTCGTCCCAGGTGGTGAAGTCCGGGGACGTGTTGGCGGGTGAGAACTGGATGACGCCGGCGCCGGTGATCTGGTTGATGACCGTCTTGGAAACGCCTGAAGACGCCGCACCGATGATGGCGCTGACCCCCTGGCCCAGCAACGCGGACGTTGACTGGGTGGCGATATCCGTCTTCGTGTCACCGGAGTCGCGGTGGATCACTTCGACCGGCTTGCCCAGGACGCCGCCTGCCTTGTTGACTTCGTCGATGCCAAGGTTGACGCCGGCGATTTCGGGCGGGCCGAGGAACGCCAGGGAACCGGTGGTGGGAAGGAGCGAACCAATCCGCAGCGGCGTTTCAGTAGCGCCGGTTGACGGCGGCACCGAGGGGGTCTCCGCAGGCTGGCTGGCGGCAGCGCCTCCACTGCCCTCGGTTGCTGGGCAAGCAATTCCTGCCGCTTCTGCGGTGGCAGAGGATTCGGTTGCCGTGGGTGTGGACGAACCGCCGCAAGCCGTTGCCATAAAGGCGACGCCGATGCCAAGCGCTGTCAGCTTGGCAACACGGGTTCCCGCCTGGGGGAATAAAGTCATTTACGAGCTCCTCGATCTAAAGGTGCGAACGGCCTTTGACGCGAAAAATCAGGTGTTCCTGATTTAGCTTCAAGCTAATGCAAATCGGAGCCGAAGATAAGTGACTGAGGTCACATCCTTATAACAGTAGTTGCATATGTGGAATTAAATGGACGAAGCCGCCCGCTGTGCGGACGGCTTCCGATCCTGGCCTTGTTCACGATGCCTAGTACCCCAGGTGGGACTCGAACCCACAACACGCGGATTTTAAGTCCGCTGCCTCTGCCAATTGGGCTACTGGGGCGCCCGGTCAATGGTATCCCGTCAGGCGAGTGCGAAGGGTTCGGCATACCGGAATGTGCCGTGGACGCCGCCGGGCCAGAGGGCCAGGGGCAGCAGTTGGAAGTAGTCGCCCCACGCGTCGTCAGGCGGAAGTACCCCCAGCGAAGTGGCAGGCACAAAACCAAAACGCGAGTAGTACCCGGGGCTGCCCAGGAGGGCAATGCCGCTCTCCCCCGCCGCGTTTGCCCGATGGATGGTCTCCTTCATCAGTGCCGACCCGATACCGTGCCGCTGGTGCCTGGGCGTGACGCCGAGGGGACCCAGCCCCAGCAGTCCATGGCCGCCCACCCAGCCGCGGGTACTGATGACGTGGCCCACCACTTCGCCGTCCAAGACAGCCACAACGCTGAATTCCGGCAGGTAGTCCTTGGACTCGAAGAGACCGCGGAGCACCCTCGCCTCCACAGGTTCGCCCTCCACCTTCAGGCCGGTGGCCGGGGAGACCGCGAAGGCGTCGGCCGTCAGGGCCAGGATGGCCTTGCGGTCCTCCGGCGCCTCGCTGCGAACCAGCAACTCGGGCCGCGGCACCTGCCTGCTGTCTGCTGACAGCCCGGCCAGGACCTCCAGTGCCCGGGGCGCTTCAGCGACGGGAACCAGCAGATGGTCGTGGTGGAATCCGGCGAGCACGTTGCAGCTGATCCTGGCCTCGGCAAGCGCCTTGCTGACGGCGGCCGTCAGGCCCACCGCCTCCAGTGCGGAGTGGACCTCCAGGGTGATCCAGGCGCCCACGAAGTCGTAGGCAAGGCCTTCCCTGTCAGCCACCGCCCGGGGCAGCACCACCGTCAGGCCTTCGGCTTCGCGGACCGCCGCCTCGACGCCCTGCACCAGCGGCCTTCCGTCAGGCCACATGGCATAGACGTACTCGCCGCCGCGCTGCACCGGATGCATCGCGGCCAGCAGCGCCTCGAGGTTCTTTTCGCCAGTCATGGTGCCAGTCTAGAAGGCGCCGGTAGGCCTCGGCCGGCAGCGCTGCAGCAGGACGCCACCCTGCTGAAGAGCAAACGCCGAGGAACGCAAACGGCGGCCGCCCCGCAGAGGGGACAGCCGCCGTCGTATATTGCAGCGCAGGGGCGGTACAGCCCTTTACTTGGCCTTCGCCGAGACCGTTTCCTTGGCCTCAGCAGCGGCCGGGGAGGTCACAGAGGAACCGGAACCGCTGCCCACCGGGGCCGGCGCCGGAGCGGCAGCCGGCTTGGGGGCCGGGGTGGCTGCTGCTACGAACGCACCGCGGGGGTTGTCCAGGTCCATCAGCTGCGTGGTGTCGCGGCCGGTGAAGAAGCTGATGATCCAGTTGAAGATCACGCGGAACTTGCGCTCGAAGGTAGGCATCGCCATGCCGTGGTAGCCGCGGTGTGCCAGCCAGGCGAGTGCGCCCTTGAGTCCGATGCTGCCCACCAGGTTGATGTTGGCAACGCCCTTCCACTGGCCGAAGCCAGCCACAGCACCCAGGTTCTTGTGCTTGTAGTCCTTCAGCGGCTTGTCCCAGCGGGAGGCCCACAGGTTCTTGGCGAGGCGCTTGGCCTGGCGGAGCGCGTGCTGGGCGTTGGGAACGCAGGTGCCGTCCGGGAGGCCCTTGCCGGTCAGGTCGGGCACAGCGGCGACGTCGCCGGCTGCCCAGGCGTTGTCGATGATGCCTTCGTCGCCGGCAACGCGGAGGTCCGGCAGGACGCGGACGCGGCCGCGCGGCTCCAGCGGGAAGTCGGTGGAGCGGACCATGGGGTTGGCCTGCACGCCGGCGGTCCACACGAGGGTGTCCGTTTCGAACTCCTGCGCGGGGGTCTTGTCCGGAAGGTTGATGAGCTTCAGGCTGCCCTCGGCGTTGTCCAGGGACGTGTTGAGGAGGACCTCAATGCCGCGGCTGCGGAGGTGCTCCACAACCCATTCCGCCTGCTTTGCGGTAACTTCCGGCATGATCCGGCCCATGGCCTCGACCAGGACGAAGCGGACTTCCTCCTGCTTGATGCGCGGGTTGTTCCGGACGGCGGCCCGGGCGAGGTCTTCCATTTCGGTGATGCACTCGATGCCGGCGAAGCCGCCGCCCACCACCACGAAGGTGAGGGCACGTGCACGGGCTGCAGGATCGGTCATGGTGGAGGCGACCTCGATGCGCTCGAGGACCTTGTTGCGCAGCGCAACGGCTTCCTCGATGGTCTTCAGGCCGATGCCCTTGTCCGCGAGTCCCTTGATGGGGAAGGTGCGGGTGATGGCACCCGCGGCCATCACGACGTCGAAGTAGGGAACCTCAAAGTGAGCGCCGCCGTCAGCGGGCGCCACGACGGCGGTCCGGTTGGCGTGGTCGATCGAGGTGACGCGGCCCTGGATCAGTTCGGTCTGCTTGAGGTGCTGGCGGTGGGATACCACGGCGTGGCGGGCCTCGATGTTACCGCCTGCCACCTCGGGGAGGAAGGGCTGGTACGTCATGTAGGGCAGTGGATCCACGAGGGTGACGATGCCACCGGCATTCGCGATCTTCTTCTGCAGTTTGAGTGCTACGTACAGGCCGACGTACCCGCCGCCGACGACGAGTACCCTGGGACGGTCCTGGAGCTCTGGGGTGGTTGCCATGGGTTTAAGGATACAACACTTTGTGAAAATCTTCACTAACTGCCTGGGAGGCCTGCAACCTAGGTTTTGTTGCCGGTTTCCACCGTCTCCGTGGCACCGGTCTCAGCATCCTCCCCGGGCAGTGCAGGGTTCCTGGCGGCTCGCCGCAGCTGGACCGCTGCCGCCCCGACAATGGCGACGAACAGCACACCAAAACCGATGACGACGGAGGCGCCAATGGCGCTGTCACGCTGGGACGGCGGCTCCGCTGCCGGCACCGTTGCTTCGGGCAGCGTGGGGACGGCGCTGGGGACGTCCGTGGTGGGGAGCGGGGCGGGAGTAGCGAGGTTTCCCCTGCGGTGTACCCGGATCCATTCCGCGATGGAGCCCAGCGGGTTGCCGGCAGTCTCCGGGACGGTGTCCTTCAGGGCTGCCTCGGCGTTCAGCACGCCAAAGCCGTACAGCGGGTCCTTGCCGGGGGCACCGGCATCCTTGGCGGTTGAAACAATGCGGTTGATGACCTGCTCCGCGCTCATGGACGGCCACTTGGAGCGGATGAGCGCAGCAACGCCGGAAACAATCGGAGCGCTGCCGGAAGTTCCGGCCCATTCGGCGTAGCCGCCGCCCGGAAGGCCGCCGAGCAAATTTTCTGCCGGCGCGGCCACGCCGATGCTGATGCCTTGCGAGGACGCGTCAACGCTTGCTGCGCCCTGCCGGTCCAGTCCTGCAACGGTGAGGACTCCTGGGATGGTGGCCGGAGCCCCCACCTGGATATTGCCGCCCACCCGGTTTCCGGCAGCGGCAACGATGACCACATCCTTCTGCTCCGCGTACAGGAACGCCGCGTCCCAGCTTTGCGGCCACTGCGGAGTGGTGCTGCCCAATGAAATGTTGATGACCCTGGCGCCGTTGTCCACAGCCCAGCGGACGGCTTCGGGAATCTGGTCCTGGTCGCTCTTGCCCGAGGGATTGGCCGAACCCAGCCACGTGGAGACGGAGAGGATCTGGGCTTCCGGGGCAACACCCACGATGCCATCGGGCGCCTGATTGGAGGGGGCAGCTGTGGGGCTGGCGCTGGGACTCGGGCTGGGGCTGGCCGGCTGGTGGCCGCGTCCTGCCAGCATGGTGGCCACGAGGGTGCCGTGTTCCGGCTTGATGCCCACGCCCTGTTGTCCGTCCGGCCGGCCCGCACCGGACGCGTCATAGCCCCCGGCCACTGCGCCCAACAGGTCCGGGTGCTCCGCGTCCACACCGCTGTCGATGACGGCCACCTTGACGCCCGCGCCCTTGGAAACCTCCCAGGCCTTGGTGATGCCGGACTCGGCTAGCCAGTACTGTTTGTCCCGCCACTCATCCGCCTGCGCTGCGGGCGCGGAGTAGAGGCCGAAGCCCAGGCAGGACGCCGCAAGGACCAGTGCCAGGAGGGCTGAGGCTGCGGCGCGGGGCAGGCGGGCTGTCCGGAGAAGAGCGAGGTGCATCAGGTCAGCCGATGCTCAGGGCGATGCCGTCGAGGATGTCGTGCTCGCTGGCTGTGGCGGTGGTAATGCGGCCGCCGGTGAGCTCACCCATGTGTTCAAGGATGCGCCGCCACACGAGCCCGCCGGCGCCGATGACGTCCACCCGGCCGGGGTGCATGTAGGGCAGGGCGGCCCGCCGGGACCGGGGCATTTCCAGCAGGCCCGTGGAGGCGGCGCGCACGGTGTCCAGGGGCAGTTCGGCGCCGTGGATCGCGTCGGGCGAGTATTCGGCCAGTCCGAGCGCATGCGCGGTAATGGTGGTGATGGAGCCGGCAACACCGACGACGGCGGTGGCGCGTTCCAGCGGAACGTCCTGGCGGACGCGGGTGATGGCTGCGTCGACGTCGGCTTCCGCGGCTGCTATCTGCTGGGCAGTGGGCGGATCGTCCCGGAGGTGCCGTTCGGTAAGGCGGACGCATCCGATGTCCACGGACTTTGCGGCTGTGACCCCGCTGGCCGTGCCCAGCACGAATTCGGTGCTGCCGCCGCCCAGGTCCACCACCAGCACTTCCTGGCCATCCAGGATGGGGAGGACGCTGCTGGCGCCGGCGAAGGACAGGGCAGCTTCCTCGTCGCCGGAAATCACCTCCGGTTCCACGCCGAGCAGGTTCCGGATGCCGTCCACAAAAACGTGCCGGTTCCGTGCATCCCGGCTGGCTGAGGTTGCCACGAAGCGGACCTTTGTTGCTCCATGGTCCCGGATCAGCCGCGCATAATCCGCGGTGGCGGCGAAGGTGCGTTCCAGGGCCTCCGGCGCAAGTTCCCCGGTGGCGTCCACTCCCTGGCCCAGCCGGACCACGCGCATCTCGCGCACCACGTCATGCAGGGCTGTGGTCCCGTTGCTGCGTTCGATGTCTGCGATCAGGAGGCGGATGGAGTTGGTGCCGCAGTCGATGGCTGCCACGCGCGTCATTCCGGGGCCTCCTCAGTGGCTGCGGATTTCCGGACCGGAGCGGGCCGGCCGACGATGTCCGGCAGGCCCTGGGGTCCATGGCGGCTGAGGTCCCGCGAGGGGGCTTCACCTGAGGTGTCCCAGGCTCCCTCGCAGTAGCACCTGTCAGCGGTCCACCATTCCTTGATCCGGTCCAGGCTTTCGTCCCCCAGGGGGTTGACCCCCGGCCCGGCGGCCAGCGAATGGCCCACCAGTACGTGCAGGCATTTGACGCGGGTGGGCATGCCCCCGGCAGAGATGCCGTCGATCTCCGGGACGGCCCCGATCCCCGAGCGTTCGCCGATGGCGTTGCGGGCTTCCAGGTAGGCGTCGTGGGCCGAGCGGTAGGCGGCAGACAAGTTGTCGTCGGCGGCCAGCTGGTCATTCATCTCGTTCATGACGCCCGCGGCTTCGAGCCGCGAGACCGCTGAGGTGATGACCGGATGCGTCAGGTAGAACGTGGTGGGGAACGGTGTTCCGTTACTGAGGCGCGGAGCGGTGGCGGCCACCAGCGGATTGCCGCAGATGCAGCGTGCAGGAATCTCCACCACGTCACGGACCGGCCGTCCCAGCTGGCGGCTCAGTACTTCAAGGTCGTGTGCTGATGGCTGGCGGGATTCGTCCCGGGCGGCTGCCGTGTTGTGTTCCACTGTGGCGGGCCGTCCTTCCTGTTGCGGTTCAGTCTGTAGCCGCGCGCGTGATGGACTCCCACAGGGAATCCACCCACGGCAGATCGGCGGGGTCTTGTGCTGCTGTACCGGGCTGGCTGCTGGCTTCTCCGGCCGGCAGGTCGCTGCCGAAAACCCAGTAGCCGGTTTCTCCCGGCATAACCATGTTAATGCGGTCGCGTGCCTGCTGTTTCACGTAGTTGGGGTCCTGCCAGCGCGAGACCTGCTGCCGGAGGGCGTCGCCCTCGGCCTGGCGGGCAGCGATGTCAGCGTTCAGCGCGTCGATCTCAGCCTTCTTGTCGAAGAAGATCTTGACTGTGGGCGCGAGCATGATGGTGATGGCAACCATCACCACGGCCAGTGCGAGCATCCGTCCGGAGAACGCCTTGGCCGGAACGGGCTGCTGGTCTTCTGCTGTTTCGTCTGCGGCTCCGGTGCCGGCACATTGTGCCGTGCCTGAGGTGGGGCTGCTCCCCTTGCGGCGGGTTGCCTGCCCGGCGTCCTTGCGGCCGTGCGGCTCCCGGCGTCCCGCCGGTGATGCGGCGGACGGCGCACCGGCGGGTTCCCGGAGTGTCCCGCCGGAGCCCGCGTCCTTGCCCGGGCCGAAGTCTGCGCGGATGACGTCCGCGTCGCCGGAAGCTTCCTGTGCGGAACGGGCTGGGGCAACCTTGGGGACTTTGGGACGGCGGGTAGCCATGACACTCCTGAAACGCGCAGCCTGCCTGGGCCGCCACTATCGGGGCTGGAACACGTACTGCTATGACACGTGCTGCTGAAACAGCAACGGTGGCTATGGTCTTTCAACCATAGCCACCGCTGATTGTTTTGCGCGGCTACTAGCCCTTGAAACGCGGGAAGGCGGCGCGGCCGGCGTAGCGTGCGGCGTCGTCGAGTTCCTCTTCGATGCGCAGCAGCTGGTTGTACTTGGCGACGCGCTCGGAGCGGGCCGGAGCGCCGGTCTTGATCTGGCCGGCGTTGGTGGCCACCGAGATGTCGGCGATGGTGGTGTCCTCGGTTTCGCCGGAGCGGTGCGAGGTGATGGTGGTGTAGCCGGCACGCTGGGCCAGGCTGACGGCGTCCAGGGTCTCGGTCAGCGAGCCGATCTGGTTGACCTTGACCAGCAGCGAGTTGGCGGTCTTGGTATCGATGCCGCGCTGCAGGATGGCGGGGTTGGTGACGAACAGGTCGTCGCCAACGAGCTGGACCTTGTCGCCGATGGAATCGGTGAGGGTCTTCCAGCCGTCCCAGTCGTTCTCGTCCAACGGGTCCTCGATGGACACCAGCGGGTAGTCGGCCACGAGCTCGGCGTAGTAAGCGCTCATCTCGGCCGAGGTCAGGGACTTGCCTTCGAACTGGTAGGCACCGTCGGTGAAGAACTCGGAGGAGGCAACGTCCAGTGCCAGGGCAATGTCCTTGCCCGGGGTGTAGCCGGCGTTCTTGATGGCTTCCTGGATGAGGTCCAGTGCGGCACGGTTGGACGGCAGGTTCGGTGCGAAGCCGCCTTCGTCGCCCAGGCCGGTGGCGAGGCCCTTTTCCTTGAGGACGGACTTGAGGGCGTGGTAGACCTCAACGCCCCAGCGGAGGCCCTCGGAGAAGGTCTCGGCACCCAGCGGGACAACCATGAATTCCTGGATGTCGACGTCGGAATCGGCGTGGCTGCCACCGTTGAGGATGTTCATCAGCGGGACGGGCAGCACGTGGGCGTTCGGGCCGCCGAGGTACTTGTACAGCGGCAGGTCGGCGGAGGCGGCGGCTGCGTTGGCAACGGCCAGGGACACGCCCAGGATGGCGTTGGCGCCCAGCTTGCCCTTGTTCGGGGTGCCATCCAGGTCCAGCATGGCCTGGTCGATGCTGCGCTGGTCGGTGGCGTCGAAGCCGGTCAGGGCCGGGGCGATCTGGTCGATGATCGCGTCAACGGCCTTCTGGACACCCTTGCCGAGGTAACGGCCCTTGTCGCCGTCGCGCAGTTCAACGGCCTCGTGCTCGCCGGTGGAGGCACCGGAGGGAACTGCTGCGCGGCCGATCTGGCCGTCGGAGAGCAGGACCTCAACTTCTACGGTCGGGTTGCCGCGGGAATCAAGGATCTCGCGGGCGTGGATGGCATCGATAAGCGCCATGAATTTGCTCCTTATGGGCGATTAACGGGGGGATCTAACAGAAAGACTCGACGTACTCGTCACAGACCAGCGTAGTCGAGAGTGGTCCGGGTTACGGAAACCTATCCAGCGCCCGGACGTCATGATGGCGCGGCTATCCCTGGTGGTGCTGCTGGGGGACGCGCTGCTGGTAGCGCCGGACGGCGCCGCGCAGGGCACGCTCCGCATCGAATCCGCTGGCCCGGGCGGAATGCACGACGGCGAGCAGCAGCTCCCCGAGCTCTTCTTCCGTTCCGGGGACGGGAACGGCAGGCGGCAGGGCAACTCCGGCCCGTGCTGCCCGGTCGATGGATTTTTGTGCCCGGGCGAGCGCCGGGAGCGCCTGGGGAATCCCCGCGAACGGATCCTGCCGTTCCGGCCGCTCGGTGCGCTTCACGGCGTCCCACTTCTGCACGATTTCCTCCACGGTTGCGGGGAAGGTGTCCTGCAGTGAGCCGTCCGGATGGAACACATGGGGGTTCCGGCGGACCATTTTGGCACTCAGGCCCCGTGCGACGTCGTCGAACGTGAAAGCGCCGCGTTCCTCGGCGAGCCGGGAGTGCAGCACCACCTGCAGCAGGACGTCGCCCAGCTCACCCAGCAGTTCGGCATCGTCGATTCCCTGGGCATTCACCAGTCCGGCCGCGTCCCGCTCTTCGGCGGGCGCGGCGGCCTCGATCGTTTCGGCCACTTCAAAGGCCTCTTCGAGAAGGTACTCCACCAGGGATGCGTGGGTGAGCGCCCCCATCCAGGGGCAGTGCTCCCGCAGGGCAGCAATCACATAGAGAAGCTCCTGCACCTCCCCTGCCGGGATGCTGCCCGCGTCCGACTGGCTAGCCAAGGTTGGCGTAGGCGTCGTTGATGTACTCCACCAGGGCTTCCTTTTCCTCAAGCGGCAGGAAGGATGCTTCGGCCGCGTTGAGGGTCAGCTCCAGCAGGTCGTCGAGGTCGTAGTCGAAGGTTTCCACCAGGAGGTCGAACTCGTCCGTCAGCGTAACGCCGCTCATCAGCCGGTTGTCGGTGTTGATGGTGACGTTGAAGCCGAGCTGGTACAGCATGTCCAGGGGGTGGCTCTCGATACCCTCGCCGAAGCCGGCAATAGCACCGGTCTGCAGGTTGGAGGACGGGCAGATTTCCAGGGCGATGCCGCGGTCCCGGATCCAGCTGGAGAGGTCCCCCAGCGTCACCAGGCCGACCGTGTCCTCGGCGTCGTCCTCGAACTCCACCATGATGTCCTCGGCGATCCGGACGCCGTGGCCCAGGCGGAGGGCGCGGCCGTCCACCAGCGCGGACTGGATGCTCTCCAGCCCTGCGGCCTCGCCGGCGTGGACGGTGGCGGGGAAGTTGTGCTGCGCAAGGTAGGTGAAGGCATCCCGGAAGCGGGAGGGAAGGAAGCCGTCCTCGGCTCCGGCGATATCGAAGCCCACGGCACCCTTGTTGCGGTGGCGGACGGCGAGTTCGGCGATCTCCTGGCCGCGGTCCGCGTGGCGCATGGCGGTGATGAGCTGGCCCACCTGGATTTCGCGCCCGCCCTCCCCCACGGCCTCGACGCCGGCTTCAAGGCCTTCCTGCACGGCCTCGACGGCTTCATCCAGTGAGAGGCCCTTCTGCAGATGCTGCTCGGGCGCCCACCGCACCTCGCCGTACACCACGCCGTCGTCAGCGAGGTCCTCAACGAACTCCTTGGCCACGCGGAACAGCCCCTCGTGGGTCTGCATCACGGCGACGGTGTGGTCAAAGGTTTCCAGGTAGCGGACCAGCGAACCCGAGTTTGCGGACTCGCGGAACCACTCGCCCAGCGCAACGGGATCGGTGGAAGGCAGCGTGTGCCCAACGGCTTCCGCCAGCTCGATGATGGTGGCCGGGCGCAGTCCTCCGTCCAGGTGATCGTGGAGGGAGACCTTGGGCAAGTTCTTCAGGTCGAAATCGATGGCAGGGGCAGCGTCAACAATGGGCTCAGTCACGTTCCCACCTTAGGGTGGGCAGGAGCCCAAAGCCAGCCGCTACTTGGCTGCCGGTTCGCCGTCCCCGGCCGCGGAAGCAAAGTGCGCCGCGCTGCCGTTCTGTGGGCCGCGGGCGCCGGCCGGGCCGCCGTCGAGCCACCCGTCAACCTCCTGGGCGTCGTTGCGGGCGAGGTGCTTGTGCCACAGCCGGAGCACATGGTCCAGGAGGACTCCCAGCACGATGGCGAAGACCACCGCGATGCCGGCGCTGAGGAGCGGATTGTGGTGCAGCCACGGAAATGAACTGGCCAGGAGCCCAATGCCGATGGAGTAGCCCACCCAGGTGATGCAGGCGAAAGCGTCGAGCAGGAAGAAGCGGCGGTGCGGGAATCCTGTGCTGCCCGCAACGTAGTTGACGGCCACCCGGCCCCAGGGAATGTAGCGGGCGGTGAAGATCAGCACGGCGCCGCGCTTGTCCAGCTCGTAGCGGGCCCAGCTGAAGGCCTTCTGGACTTTGGGGCGCCGCATCCATTTCCACCGCTTCAGGCCGATGCGCCTGCCGAGCATGAAGGCCATGTTGTCCCCGGCGATGGCTCCAACCAGGGCGGTGAAGCCCAGGATCCAGAGGTTCGGTTCACCGCTGTGCCGGGAAAAGGCCGCCAGTGCCACGATCAGGGTTTCGCTGGGGACCACCATGGCGAAGCCGTCAACGAAGAAGAACACCAGCAGGAGCGGGTAGATCCACCACTGACCCGCTGCATGGAGCACGGCCTCATTAATAAACTCCACGCGGGTCTTGCTCCTATGCAATTTGGCGTGGCCGTCGGTGGCCCAGCCAGGCGGAAATCGTGTCTAAGTGTCCCATGGCCAGGGCGCCTTCGCTACGCCCCCACCTGCTGGAACAACGCTTCACCTACGCTTCGGGTTCCTTCATCCGCTCCACCATTGGCGGCCGCCGCCGGACGCGGTTGATGACCAGGTCCACCACGATCCCCAGCGCCACCGCGCACACAATGGCGATGACCGCCCCCAGCAGGTGGTTGTCCTCGAACCATTGGCCGAAGAACAGCCCGATCCCCACCGAGTACCCTGCCCAGAGGGTTGCTGAAAGAAGTGTCAGGCCCACGAAGCGCAGGTGCGGATAGTGGGTTACGCCGGCGGTGAGGTTGACCGCCACCCTGCCGATCGGGACGAACCGCGCCACCAGGATCAGCGACGCCGGCCGTTTGCGCAGTTCCCTACCGGCCCACCGGAAGGCGCTCTGCATCCGTGGCCCGCGCATCCACGACCAGCGCCGGGTACCCACCCGGCGGCCAATCAGGTAGGCGATGTTGTCACCCGAGAAGGCACCAATCGCGGCCACCAGCATCAGCAGCCAGGGGTTGGGAACGTCGGCGGTGGCGGCGACTGCGGACAGGCCCACCACCACCGATTCGCTGGGAATGGGCGGAAAGAAGCCGTCAATGATGCAGCACGCAAGGACGACGAACAGCACCCAGGGCTGTCCGGCTGCGGCGAGGATGAAGTCATTGATGGCCTGCATGGATCCCTATGCTATTCGGTCGATGATCAACCGCTGTGCCGGCCTGGATCCCTCCGGTGCAATGACGACTGCATGTTCCAGCGCTTCCTTGGCCCGCGCAAACCGCTCCGGGGTGTCCGTGAGGAGGGTCATCAGCGGCTCCCCCGCCCGGACCAGGGCACCGGGCTTGGCATGCATCCGGACACCGGCGCCTGCCTGGACCGCGTCCTCCTTCCGGGCACGTCCGGCCCCGAGGCGCCAGGCTGCGACACCGACGGCGAGGGCGTCCAGTTCCACGAGCACCCCGTCCGCCGGGGCGTACACCACCTCGGACTCGCGGGCAACGGGCAGCTTGGCCCGGGGGTCGCCGCCCTGGGCTTCGATCATGCGGTTCCAGACGTCCATGGCACGGCCGTCCTTGAGCGCGGCGGCGGGATCGGCGTCGGTAACTCCCGCACAGGCGAGCATCTCCTCGGCGAGCCGCACGGTCAGCTCCACGACGTCGTCGGGACCGCCGCCGGCCAGCACCTCCACGGATTCCTCAACCTCGATGGCGTTGCCCGCCGTCAGTCCCAGCGGGGTGTCCATGTTGGTGAGCAACGCCACGGTGTTGACGCCCGCGTCCTTGCCCAGCGCCACCATGGTCTCGGCAAGCTCGCGTGCCCTGGCTTCATCCTTCATGAACGCGCCGCTGCCCACCTTGACGTCCAGGACCAGCGAACCGGTCCCTTCAGCGATTTTCTTGCTCATGATGGACGAGGCGATCAGGGGGATGGCCTCCACGGTGCCGGTGACATCCCGCAGCGCGTAAAGCTTCTTGTCAGCGGGCGCCAGGCCTGCACCGGCGGCGCAGATCACGGCGCCCACGTCCTGGAGCTGCGCCAGGATCTCTTCATTGCTGAGGGAAGCACGCCACCCCGGGATGGACTCGAGCTTGTCCAGCGTGCCGCCGGTGTGGCCAAGCCCCCGGCCCGAGAGCTGCGGAACAGCCACCCCGAAGACCGCCACAAGGGGCGCGAGCGGCAGGGTGATCTTGTCCCCCACACCGCCCGTTGAATGCTTGTCCGACGTGTACTTCAGGCCGCCGTCGGGCCTGCGCAGGCTGGAGAAGTCCATCCGCTCGCCGGAGGCGATCATCGCCGCCGTCCAGCGGGCAATCTCCGTGCGGTTCATGCCGTTGAGCAGGATGGCCATGTTCAGGGCCGCCATCTGCTCGTCGGCAATCGCACCGCGGGTGTAGGCGTCAATGGTCCAGTCGATCTGTTCCGGGCTCAGTGCACCTTTGTCCCGCTTTACGCGGATGATGTCGACGGCGTCGAACGGTTCGGCAATGTTGTCCACTGCGTGGGTCTGTGCCGCCTTGTCAGTCACGGTGTTTCCTCCAGGTGTTGGGGACCAAAGGCGTCGGGCAACACCTGGTCCATCGTCTTGATGCCTTGGGTGGTCATGAGCTCCATGTCCGGAGCGCGGAACTCGTACAGCAGCTGCCGGCAGCGCCCGCAGGGCATCAGGATGTTGCCCTCCCCGTCCACGCAATAGAACGCGCGGAGCAGTCCGCCGCCGGTCATGTGCAGGTTGCCCACCAGCGCGCATTCGGCGCAGAGGGTGAGGCCGTAGCTGGCGTTCTCCACGTTGCAGCCGCTGACCAGCCGGCCGTCGCCGGTGAGGGCCGCGGCCCCCACCGGGAACTTCGAGTAGGGAACGTAGGCGTGCTGCATCGCCGCGACGGCGGCTGCCTCCAATGCTTCCCAGTCAACCGGCTGCACCTCGTCAGTGCCTGTAGCGCCGCGCACTTCTGCAGGTCCGTCCACGCCGTCAGCCCTTGACATACGGAATGCCGCTGGCCGCGGGTCCCCTGGATTTGCCCACCAGCCCCGCCACCGCCAGGACCGTCACCAGGTACGGGAGCATGGCCATGAACTGGCTGGGAACCGGCGTGCCGATAATGGTGACGATGCTCTGCAGGTTGTCAGCGAATCCGAACAGCAGCGCCGCGAAGAAGGCTCCGATCGGGTTCCACCGGCCAAAGATCAGGGCCGCCAGGGCAATAAAGCCGCGGCCGCCGGAAATCTCCTTGGTGAAGCTGTCGATGGCCACCAGTGTGAAGAAGGACCCGCCGATGCCGGCCACTGCCCCGCCCAGGGTGACGTTCCAGAACCGGGTGGCGTTGACGTTGATGCCCAGGGTGTCCGCGGCCTGCGGATGCTCGCCGACAGCCCGGACGCGCAGTCCCCACCGGGTCTTGAAGAGGCCCACCCAGACCACCAGGACGGCAATGTACATCAGGTAGCCCACCAGGGACTGGCGGAACAGGATGGGACCGATGACCGGGATGCTGGACAAGACGGGAACCTCGATGATGTCCAGCCCCGGCGGGGAGTTGAACTGCGCCTTGTTGGCCTGCATCACGGTGCTGAACAGGAAGCCTGTCACGCCGGAGACCAGCACGTTCAGGACCACGCCGACGATGATCTGGTTGACCAGGTACTTGATGCTGAACAGTGCCAGCACCATGGAAACCACGGCACCTGCCACGGCGGCGGCGAGCAGCCCGACGAAGGGGTTCTGCGTGATGCTGGCCACGATCGCGGCGGTGAACGCTCCGCCCAGCAGCTGGCCCTCGATGGCGATGTTCACCACGCCCACCCGTTCGCAGAGGACGCCGGACAGTGATCCGAACACCAGCGGAACGGCCAGGGTGACCGAACCGGCGATGAGCCCGGCCAGGGAGATGCTGGGGGTCCGGGCGCCGCCCACCACCCAGATGAGGAACGCGGCCACAAACAGGACGATAAACGCCACGGTGAGCCAGCCCGGGACGGGATTGTCCTTGGTCTTGAGGTAGATGGCGTAGGCCGCCAGTCCCAGCAGGAGGATGGACAGCACCAGGCCGCCGGCGAAGGCGTTCACCTGGATGGCCGGCAGCTGGAAGAAGTCGCTGCCCGTGGAGATCCCGAAGCTTGCGGTCTGGTTGGGTGCGAGCAGCCCGAAGAACACGAGGGCGATCAGCGCGAAGGCAGCCAGGAAAACCGGCGTCTTCCAGCCCACCGGCTTGGCGGAGACAGTAGCGGCGGCAGCATCCTTGCCGGCGTTTCCGGGCTGCGGGTTGCCGGGCCTTGATGAGGATACTGTCGTGCTCATGCTGCACCTCCGGTGGTAGCTGCCTCGCGGGACTTGGCCGGGCGGGCGGGCTTCCGGCGGCGGGGGTTCAGGCCAAAGATGGCCCGGACCAGCGGCGGAGCCGCAATAAACAGGACAATCAGGGACTGGACCACCAGGACAATGTCGATAGGGGTTCCGGTCTGGATCTGCATCTGGACCGCTCCGGCGCGGAAGGCACCGAACAGCAGGCCCGCCGCGAAAGTGCCCCACGGCGACGAGCGCCCAAGCAGGGCAACCGTGATGGCGTCAAAGCCGTACGTAGCGGCCACACCGTCGGTGAGGACTTTCTCCGTACCCGCCACCTGTGCCACGCCGGACATGCCGGCGAGGCCGCCGGCAAGGGCCATGACCAGGATGGTGGAGCGGGACACGTTGATACCCGCAGTCTGCGCTGCCTTGGGGTTTGCCCCCACGGCACGGAACTCGAAGCCCACCGTGGAGCGGTTGAGGAGCCACCACACCAGGACGGTGGCCGCTATGGCCAGGAGGAAGCCAAGGTGGAGCCGGTACTGGCTGCCGAAGATCTGCGGATAGACGGCGGTGGGGTCCAGGATGGGCGAGATGGGGTTCGACTCCCCCGGCCGCTGGAAGGCGGGAGTGTTCAGGAGGTACCGCAGGAAATACAGCGCGATGTAGTTGAACATGATGGTCAGGATGACCTCGTGCGCGCCGGTGCGGGCTTTGAGGACGCCGACGAGTCCGCCCCAGAAGGCGCCGCCGATGATGCCGGCCACCAGGACCAGGAGCAGGTGCAGGCCCATCGGCAGGTCGAGCGCGAACCCCACCCAGGCGGCCAGGATGCCGGCCACGATGATCTGGCCCTGTGCACCGATGTTGAAAAGACCCGCGCGGAAGGCCAGGGCAACGCCCAGGCCGGCCGTGATGAGTGGCGTGGCGATGGTGAGGGTTTCCATGAAGGGCGCGAACTGGGCTGCCACCCCGTTGCCCCGCGGGTTGAAGACCGAGCCCTGGAACAGGGCAATGTAGGACCGTGTGGCCGCGTTCCAGACGGCCGCCAGGAAATCGGTGGGCCGGGCGAAGAAGTAGGTGGCCGTGGTGGCAACCTGCCTGTCCGTGCTGGCGATGAGCAGCCCGCCGATGATGAGGGCCAGCAGGACCGCAAGGACCGAGACCATGCCGCTGCCAGTGAAGATTTTCCGGAGCAGGGTGTCGGGACCGCCCGGGAGCTGGCCGCTCTGGGCCGTTGCAGGGACCGCCGACGGTTCCATGGCGCCGCCGGCGGTATCAACGGATACGAGCGCGGCGGTTTCCTCGGACGCGGGGGTGGGCTCCTGCGCCCGGCCGGCGGGCTCGCCTCCGGCGTGTTTGGGTGGGTGCTTTTCAGACATGGTCGCCTCCTTCGGCGTCGGAGGTGCTCATGGTGGCGGTGTCCGCGGCCTTTCCGGCCTGGGTGGTGTGGACATGTTCCTCCGGCGGGATGCCGGCCATCATGAGGCCCAGGACGTCGCGGCTGGTTCCGGCCGGGACCACACCCACGAGTTTGCCCTTGTAGAGCACGGCGATCCGGTCAGCCAGTTCCATAACCTCGTCCAGTTCGGTGGAGATAATCATCACCGGCGTGCCCTGGTCCCTTTCTGCCACAATCCGTTTGTGCAGGAACTCGATGGATCCCACATCCACGCCGCGGGTGGGCTGGGAGGCAATGAACAGGCGCAGCGGGCGGGACAGCTCGCGGGCCATCACCACCTTCTGCTGGTTGCCGCCGGACAATGTTCCGGCGGCCAGTGCACCCGACGGGGTCCGGACGTCGAACTCGTCGATCCGGCTCTTGGCGTTCTCCAGCACCCTGGCAGGGCTCATGCTGATGCCCTTGGCGAAGGGAGGTTGGTCGTAACGGTCCAGGATCAGGTTCTCCGCGATGGAGAAGGTGCCGATCAGGCCGTCCACGGAGCGGTCTTCGGGGACGAATCCGACGCCGGCATTCAGCACCTCTTTGACGGTGCGGCCCAGGAGCTCCTGCCCGTCCAGCAGGATGGAACCGTGGACGCGTTCCTGGAGGCCGAGGATCGCCTCCGTCAGTTCCGTCTGGCCGTTGCCCTGCACGCCGGCTACCGCAAGGATTTCCCCGCGGGCAATGTCAAAGCTGAGTCCGTCCACGACGTGCTGGCCGTTGGGGGCGATGACGGTGAGGTCCCGGACCTCGAACGTCTTCTCCTTGGGCTGTGCCGGGGCCTTGTCCAGGGTGAGGCTGACGGCGCGGCCAACCATCATGGACGCCAGTTCGGTGGTGGAAGCAGCCGGGTCAGCCGTCCCCACCACCTTGCCGCGCCGGATCACGGTAATGGTGTCCGAAACTGCCTTGACTTCCCGCAGCTTGTGCGAGATGAAGACGATGGACGTCCCGCCGGACTTGAGCTGCCGCATGATGTCCAGCAGTTCGTCGGTTTCCTGGGGTGTCAGGACGGCCGTGGGTTCGTCGAGGATGAGGACTTTGGCGTTGCGGACCAGTGCCTTGATGATTTCCACCCGCTGCTGGACGCCCACGGGCAGGTCCTCCACCAGGGCGTCCGGCTCAACGTCGAAGCCGTACTGATCGGAAATTTCCTTGATCCGGCGGCGCGTCTCGTCCAGGTTGAGGAAGCCGGCGGCCTTGGTGGGCTCCGCGCCGAGCGCCACGTTCTCCGCGACGGTGAAGACGGGGACCAGCATGAAGTGCTGGTGGACCATGCCGATGCCCGCCTCCATGGCGTCACCGGGCCCTCGGAAGGAGACGGGCTTGCCGTCGACGAGGATCTCGCCCTCGGACGGTTCATAAAGGCCGTACAGCACGTTCATGAGGGTGGATTTGCCGGCCCCGTTTTCACCCAGGAGACAGTGGATCTGTCCGGGCTCAACCACCACGTCGATGTGGTCGTTGGCAAGCAGGGTGCCGAAGCGTTTAGTGATCCCTCTGAGTTCAAGTTTCAAAACTCTGACCAATCTCGATGCGTCCAGTGATCGACCGGACGGGATATGTGGCTGCAGCACCAGCCTAGTGGGTGCAGTCCTGGTATAGGCGGGCTACGGTCCGGTGCGGGGCAGCCAGCAAAAAGCGCCACCGCCCGGCCAGTCGGTAACCGGCCGGGGGTGGCGCTCAGGCAGGGATCAGGCCTTCGGGCTTGCCTCGGATTCGACCTTCAGTTTCCCGTCGATGATGTCCTTCTTGATCTGCTCAAGCTCGGACTTCAGTTCTGCGGGGACCTGGGAATCGAGGTCGTGGAACGGTGCCAGCTGGACGCCGTCGTTCTCCAGGGTGCCCACGTACGGGGTGTTGTCGAAGTTGCCTTCCTTGTCATCCTTCACCACGGCCTCCACGGCGTCGCCCATGGTCTTCATGACGGAGGACAGCATGATGTCCTTGTAGTCGGGGGCAGTGAGGTAGCCATCGGAGTCAACCCAGATCAGCTTGACGTCCTTGCCGGCAGCCTTGGCTTCCTTGAGCGCGGAACCGGCACCCTTGCCCACCGGACCTGCTACGGGCATTACGATGTCTGCGCCCTGGTCCAGGAAGTTCTGGGTGAGCTGCTTGCCGACGTCCTGCTTCTCGAAGTCGCCGGTGAAGCTGCCGTCCTGGGCTTCCTTGTTCCAGCCAAGGAGTTTGACGTCCTTGCCCTTCTGCTCGTTGTAGTACTTGACGCCGTCCGCGTAGCCGTCCATGAAGATCGTGACAGTGGGAAGCTTGATGCCGCCGAAAGTGGCAACCGTGCCGGTCTTGGTGGTGCCGGCTGCGAGGTACCCGGCGAGGAACGCGGCCTGGGCGGTGTCGTAGATGATCGGCTTGACGTTGGCGATCGGCGTCTCGTAACCGAAGTCGACAATCGCGAAGTGGCTGTCCGGGTTGGCCTCGGCCTGGGCCTTGGTGGCGTCGCCCAGCAGGAACCCCACCGTGACGGTGAGGTCGCAGCCGGCGCTGACCATGGCGCGCAGGTTCGGCTCGAAGTCGTTGTTAGTTTTGGATTCGACCTGGTTGACCTTGATGCCCAGGTCGGTCTCGGCCTTCTTCAGCCCTTCGTAGGAGGACTGGTTGAAGGACTGGTCATCGAACCCGCCGGAGTCGGAGACGATGCAGCCGGTGTAGTCGCTGGCTTCCGCCGTTGAGGTGCTTCCGGCTTCGGGTGCTGCGCCGCAGGCGGTCAACAGAAGCGCCGAAGCACCGAGGGTAGCCACGCCGGCCATTGAACCCCGCTTGAAACTTGCACGCAGTGAGTTCTTCAATTTTCCTCCAGGATGAAGAGAGAGGCGCTACGGCTCGAATTCAATGAGTGTCCGTTTCTGCACTGAAATTCTGTTTTCACTGAGGGCACGCAGCACTGCGCCGGAGCGCACTGATGGCACCAACTTTAGTGGCCTGCGCCACGTGCCCGTAGCACGGCGGCAGGGTATCCCGAAGATTGTTTACAAGTTGTTACCAACCAGTAGGGGGCGCCGCGTGAAAGCGGTGCCCCTCCTGGTTGTGCGGGCCGGTCAGGCTTAGAGCCGGACCAGCATTTTTCCGGTGTTGGCACCGTCGAGGAGGTCCATGAAGGCCTGCGGAGCGTTGTCCAGGCCCTCCACGATGGTCTCGTCGTAGCGGACAATGCCGTCGGCCAGCCAGCCCGCCATCTTCCCGGCGAACTCCGCGGCGTGCTGCCGCTGGCCGCCCACCAGGAACCCCTTAAGGGTGAGCTGCTTGCCGATGGCGAGCATCAGGTTGCGGGGCGCCGGGGTCGGCTCGGTGGAGTTGTACTGGGCGATGGCGCCGCACATGGCCACGCGTCCGCCCACGTTGAGGACGGCCAGGGCGGCTTCAAGGTGTTCCCCGCCCACGTTGTCGAAGTACACGTCGATTCCGCCTGGGCCCGCGGCCTTTTCCAGCTGCTCCCGCACGGGGCCGTCGTGATAGTCGAAGGCTGCGTCAAAGCCGAGCTCCAGCAGCCGGGCCACCTTGGCGGGCGAGCCTGCCGAGCCGATGACGCGCGAAGCGCCCATGGCCTTGGCAATCTGGCCCACCAGGGAGCCAACGGCTCCGGCCGCCCCGGAGACGAATACCGCATCTCCCGGCGCGAAGTCCGCAACTTTCAGCAGTCCTGCATAGGCCGTGAGCCCGGTCATGCCCAGGGCGCCCAGGAATGCGGACGCCGGCGCCAGCCCGGTGTCGGCGGTGGTGGCCGCAGCCCCCTCAACCACAGCGTGCTCCCGCCAGCCAAGGGCGTGCACGACGACGTCCCCTTCCTTGTGCTGCCCGGAGCGGGACGCCAGCACCTCGCCCACCGCGCCGCCGTCGAGCGCTTTATCCAGGGCGAACGGGGCGGAGTAGGACTTCACGTCATTCATGCGGCCGCGCATGTAGGGATCGACGGAGATGAACAGGTTCCGGACCAGGATCTGGCCGTCGCCAAGTTCCGGCAGCGAGGACTCGGCCAGCCGGAAATTCTCGGCAACGGGGCGGCCCACGGGCCGGGAAGCCAGCTGGATTTCGCGGGTTACGGATGGGAGGCTCATGCGGCGAACTCCAGGATCTTGATGTCTACGGAAATGTTGCCTCGGGTGGCGTTGGAGTACGGGCAGATCTGGTGGGCTTTGGCGACCAGCGCCTCCGCGGTGGCCAGGTCCAGGGCGGGCAGCGCAATCTCCAGCTCCGCGGCAAGCCCAAAGCCGGCGCCGTCCAGCTGGCCCAGGTGGACCTTCGCGGCTACGGCGGAGTCGGTCAGGTCGGCCCGTTCCTTGCGGCCTACCAGCCGGAGGGCCGAGTGGAAGCAGGCCGCATATCCGGCGGCGAAGAGCTGCTCAGGGTTGGTTCCCTGGCCGTTTCCGCCAAGTTCGACGGGACTGGACAGGGTGACGTCCAGCTTGCCGTCATTGGTCCGCGCGGTGCCGTCGCGTCCTTCGCCCGAGGCGAGGGCCTCGGCAGTGTAAAGAGTTTTCACGGGTTGTATCCGTCCTGTTGGTGGGATGAAAAGTTTCGGACCGGTGCCATCAGTGCGCGTCGTGCAGCGCGGCGGTCAGGCGCCCAAGCGTGTGGCGCAGCTGGTCAAGCTCCTCCGCGGTGAGCCCCGCCGCCTGCGCGAGCCGCTGCGGCAGGGCACCTGCCTTGCTGCTCAGCTCCCGCCCCGCGGGGGTGAGGTGGATGGCGACGCGGCGCTCGTCCTCGCCTGAACGGCGGCGCTCACACAGCCCCAGGGCCTCCAGCCGCTTCAGCAGCGGCGACAGGGTGCCGGAGTCCAGGCCGAGCTCTTCGCCGATCTCCTTGACGCCGCGGGGTTCGTTTTCCCACAGCACCAGCATCACGAGGTATTGGGGATAGGTCAGGCCCAGCTCCTCGAGGACCGGGCGGTACACCGCGGTGGCGGCCCGGGAGGCGGAGTAGAGCGCGAAGCAGACCTGGTGGTCCAGCCTGGGTGCATCGGTCATGGAGAAAACGATAGTACACAAGTAAGTTGTGCACAACTTAGATGGGGATGCGAACAGTTTGGCGTGGGGTGAAAGCCCGACGACGGCGGGCGGCGCGGGCCTACCGGTGGCGGATGGTGCGCAGCGCCGCTGCGGTCAGGACCCGGATCCCCAGGCCGAGGGCCTGCTCGTCCACGATGTAGTCGCCGCGGTGCAGGTCGTACTCCTCGCCGCCGGGCGTCTTGGTGCCCAGCCGCATCATGGCGCCGGGAAGTTCGGCGAGGAACCAGGCGAAGTCCTCCCCGCCCATGGACTGCGGCGTCAGGACCACGGCGCTTTCGCCGATTTCGGCGCGGGCGGCGGCCTCAATGATGGCGGTTTCGTGTTCAGAGTTGACTACCGGGGGAACTCCCCTGGTGTGCTCGAGCCGGACGTCAACGCCGTAGGGTGCCGCGACCTGGTGGACCACCTCGTCCAGCAGTTCGCCGGCCTCGTGCCAGGCATCGCGGTCCAGGCAGCGCATGGTTCCGGCCATGTAGCCGGTGCCGGGAATTGCGTTGGGTGCGGATCCTGCGGAGATCTGCCCCCAGACCACGGAGACTCCGCTGCGGACATCCACCCGGCGCGAGAGGACTGCTGGCACGTTGACCGCGATCTGCGCCAGTGCGAACACCAGCTCTTCGGTCAGGTGCGGACGGGAGGTGTGCCCGCCGCGCCCGGACAGTTCGATGCGGATGGTGTCGGACGCTGAGGTAATGGCGCCGATGCGGGTGCCGATCTTGCCCACCTCGATCCGTGGATCGCAGTGCAGTGCCAGGATCCGGGGAACGCCCTCCAGCACGCCCTGTTCGATGCAGGCGTGGGCGCCGCCGGGCATGGTTTCCTCGGCGGGCTGGAAGATGATGCGGACCGTGGCGCCCAGCGGCTCTTCCTGGTGCATCCGGTGCAGCACCAGGGCGATGCCCAGCATGGTGGTGGTATGGACATCATGGCCGCAGGCGTGGGTGACACCATGATTCTTCGAGGCGAAGGGCAGGCCTGTTTCCTCAATGATGGGCAGGGCGTCGATGTCACCGCGGAGAGCCGTGGCGATAGGCCCCTCCCCCACGTCCACCGTGAGGCCGGTTCCCTCAAGGCGGCGGGGCGCGAGTCCGGCAGCCTCGAGCCGCTCCGCCAGCTTGTCCGTGGTGCGGAACTCCTTGAAGGACAGTTCCGGATGCGCGTGCAGGTCCCGCCGGAAGTCGATCAGTTCCGGCAGGAGGGGCTCGAGCCAGGGAGCCACCAGGTCGGTGGGCTCGGCTTCAGTAGTGTAATTGCGCACTGTTTCACTCTAGCGAGGGTCAGCTGATTACCGGCCATCACGGTCGCAGGATTACATCAAAGGACGTCGGTGTCTCCGCTGGCCTTGAGGGCGTCCACTGCGGCCTTGACCCGCTGCGAGTTTGCCATGGTGGTCACCAGGAGCGCGTCCGGCGTGTCAACGATGACGACGTCCTGGATTCCGATCAGGGCAATGACGCGCTTGGTGTCGGTAACCACCACACCGCTGGAATTTTCCGTGAAAACGCGTGCGCCTTCGCCCAGCACCGTGACGTCATCCACTTCCTTGGCACTGTTGAGCCGGCCCACGGAGGCGAAGTCCCCGACGTCGTCCCAGCGGAAGGAACCGGGCACGACGGCGACGTCCCCGGCTTCGGCGGCAGGCTCGGCCACCGCGTAGTCGATGGCGATCTTGGGCAGGGTGGGCCACACCCGGGCGGTGACCTCGTCGCGGGCGGGGGTGTCCCAGGCCTGGGCGATCTCCTGCAGGCCCCGGAACAGTTCGGGCTGGTTGGCTTCCAGGTGCTTGAGCAGCAGCGCCACCGGCGCCACGAACATCCCGGCGTTCCAGACGTAGTTGCCGCTGTCCACGTACTGCTGGGCCACTTCCTCGTCCGGCTTTTCCACGAACTCCACCACGTCAAGGGCACTGGGTGCGCCATCGATGTGCAGTTCCTGGCCGGACCGGATGTAGCCGAACCCGGTGGAGGGGTGGGTGGGCTTGATGCCGATGGTCACGATCTTGCCGGCCGCGGCCGTGTGGATGGCCTCCCGGACGGCCTGCTGGAAGAGGTTGTCCGGGCTGATCACCTGGTCGGCCGCGAAAGAACCCATGATGGTGTCCGGGTCGCGTTCGTGCAGGATTGCAGCGGCAAGGCCGATCGCGGCCGCGGAGTCCTTAGGCTCGGATTCGAGGACGAGGTCCGAATCCTGGACTTCGGGAAGCTGCCGGCACACGGCGTCCCGGTGGGCCTTTCCGGTTACCACCAGCACCTTGCTTCCGGCCAGCGGCTGCAGCCGGTCATAGGTGGCGCGCAGGAGTGTACTGCCCGATCCGGTGAGGTCGTGAAGGAATTTGGGAGCTGCGGCGCGTGACAGGGGCCAGAGGCGGGTCCCCACACCGCCGGCCGGGATCACCGCAATGAAGCGGTCAAGGGGTGATGCCGGGCTTGTCACTTTGTCTGTACTCATCACCGCCTACTTTAGCGGAACCCCGGCGCGCCGCCTTCGGAGGCAGTTTCCGCCCCTGGGTCCGCACGAACACCGGCAGGACAGCAGCCCTGCACGCCGCACCCGCTGGCGGGCAGTGTGTCCTTTGTCTCATAAATTAGGAAGATCCGCGCCACTGCTGGTCACCAAGGAGCTCCTAAATTGAATAAGCTGTGAGCGGAGCCTAAATTTAGGCCTGAGCTACGAGTGCTCTCGCAGCAGGCGTTCCCCCCGCGTGGATCTCATGCCAGCGCCGCTGTGTTGCAGGGAGGTTTATCAGTGCCGACAAAACCAGCTGGCACCTTGTACCGCGGCCGTGAAGGCATGTGGTCTTGGGTAGGACACCGCATTACCGGTGTAGTGATCTTTTTCTTCTTGTTGGTCCACGTTTTGGACACCTCCTTGGTGCGGGTGTCTCCCGAGGCTTACACCGCCGTGATCGGTGCGTACAAGAACCCCCTTATGGCCCTGGGCGAGACCGGCCTTGTTGCCGCCATTGTTTTCCACGCGTTCAACGGCCTGCGCATCATCGCGGTTGACTTCTGGAAGAAGGGCGCCAAGTACCAGCGGCAGATGCTCTGGGCAGTCCTGGGCCTCTGGCTGGTCACCATGGTCGCCTTCTCCATCCGCCACCTGTCCCTCGCCCTGGGAGGTCACTAATCCATGAGTGCAACCATCGAAAACCCACGCAGTGGACAAAACAGCAGTGGGCGGATCGCACCCGAGTACCGCCGCCACGGCGGCAGCAAGGGCAACTTCGAGATGATCGCATGGCTCTTCATGCGCCTCTCCGGTGTGGTCCTGGTGGTGCTCATCTTCGGGCACCTCTTCGTGAACCTCCTGGTAGGTGAAGGCATCAAGGCCATCGACTTCGGCTTTGTGGCCGGCAAGTGGGCCGATCCGTTCTGGCAGTTCTGGGACCTTGCAATGCTGTGGCTGGCCATGCTCCACGGAACCAACGGTGTGCGCACCATCATCAACGACTACGCTGAAAAGGACTCAACCCGCCGCTGGCTGAAGACGGTCCTCTACGCGGCCACCGCCGTCATCATCGTCCTGGGCACCCTGGTGATCTTCACCTTCGATCCCTGCCCCGTCGTTGACGGTGTGCCCCTGCCTGGCGGTTTCTGCCCTGCCTAGCACCGGCACCACCTCGGGCCCGCGGGCATCTCCGCGGGCCCTGTTTTGCGGAGCAGGCAACGCCCGCCCGTTGTTTTATAGCGAATTTTGAGAGAAAGAGCGTCTGGTATGCAGGTCCATAAGTACGACGTCGTCATCGTCGGTGCCGGTGGCGCTGGCATGCGCGCCGCGATCGAATCCGGTCAGCGCGCGCGCACAGCAGTACTGACCAAGCTCTACCCCACCCGCTCGCACACAGGTGCCGCGCAGGGTGGCATGTGTGCAGCACTCGCCAACGTCGAGGAAGACAACTGGGAGTGGCACACGTTCGACACCGTCAAGGGCGGCGACTACCTGGTTGACCAGGACGCCGCGGAGGTCATGGCAAAGGAAGCCATCGACGCCGTGCTGGACCTCGAGAAGATGGGCCTGCCGTTCAACCGCACGCCCGAGGGCCGGATTGACCAGCGCCGCTTCGGCGGACACACCCGCGACCACGGCAAGGCCCCCGTGCGCCGTGCCTGCTACGCCGCGGACCGCACCGGCCACATGATCCTGCAGACCCTGTACCAGAACTGCGTCAAGCACAACGTCGAGTTCTACAACGAGTACTACGTCCTGGACCTGCTGACGGTTGAGGAGGATGCTGTCCGCGAGGACGGCACGACCTACAAGCAGAAGCGTGTTGCCGGCGTCGTGTCCTACGACCTCGCCTCCGGGGAACTGCACGTCTTCCAGGCCAAGTCCGTGGTGTTCGCCTCCGGCGGCGCAGGCAAGGTCTTCAAGACCACTTCCAATGCCCACACCCTCACCGGTGACGGCATGGGCATCGCCTTCCGCCGCGGAATCCCCCTGGAGGACATGGAATTCTTCCAGTTCCACCCGACAGGCCTCGCGGGCCTCGGCATCCTGCTGTCCGAAGCTGCCCGTGGCGAGGGTGCCATCCTCCGCAACTCGGAGGGTGAGCGCTTCATGGAACGCTACGCCCCCACCATCAAGGACCTGGCGCCCCGCGACATCGTTGCCCGTTCCATGGCCAACGAGGTCCGTGAAGGCCGCGGCTGCGGCCCCAACAAGGACTACGTCCTCCTGGACCTGACGCACCTGGAGCCGGCGCACATCGATGCCAAGCTGCCGGACATCACCGAGTTCGCCCGCACCTACCTCGGCGTCGAGCCGTACACGGAGCCGGTTCCCGTGTTCCCGACTGCCCACTACGCCATGGGCGGCATCCCCACCAACATCACCACCGAGGTCCTCCAGGACAACGACACCGTGGTTCCCGGACTGTATGCAGCCGGCGAAGTGGCCTGCGTATCGGTGCACGGCTCAAACCGCCTGGGCACCAACTCGCTGCTGGACATCAACGTGTTCGGCAAGCGCGCCGGCATCGCGGCGGCCGAGTACGCCAAGACGGCCGACTTCGTGGAACTGCCGGAGAACCCGCTGGCCTACACCACCGAACTGCTGGACATTGCCCGCAACGGCACCGGCGACGAAAAGGTGGCCGTGATCCGCAAGGAACTCCAGGACACCATGGACGCCAACATGCAGGTGTTCCGCACGGCGGAAACCCTGAACCAGGTCCTGCGCGACATCGCCTCCTTCGAGGAGCGGTACAGGCGGATCAACGTCCAGGACAAGGGCAAGCGCTTCAACCTTGACCTGCTCGAAGCCGTTGAGCTCGGCTTCCTGCTGGAACTGGCCAAGGTGATGACCGTTGCAGCCCTCTACCGTGAGGAATCCCGCGGCGGACACTTCCGTGAGGATTTCCCGGACCGCAACGACGAAAAATTCATGAAGCATTCCATGGCGTACAAGGATGACCACGCGCCGGCAGACGGATCGGCAGAGTCAATCGCCGGCATCCGCCTGGCCACCAAACCGGTCGTCTTTACCCGCTACGAGCCGATGGTGAGGAAGTACTAAGATGTCAGCTGAACTTGCTGAGCCAGCCTCAAAGATTGAACTGCCTGCCGGCGTCGGCGGTGGCGGCGAGATCCCCACGTTCGATGTGCACCTGCGCGTCCGCCGGTACAACCCGGAGGTTTCCGAGGAAGCCACCTGGGACGACTTCCACCTGACCATGTACGGCACGGACCGCGTCCTGGATGCCCTGCACAAGGTCAAGTGGGAAACGGACGGCACCCTCTCCTTCCGCCGGTCCTGTGCGCACGGCGTCTGTGGCTCCGATGCCATGCGCATCAACGGCCGCAACCGCCTCGCCTGCAAGACCCTGCTGAAGGACCTGGACACGTCCAAGCCCATCACGGTCGAGCCGATCAAGGGCCTTCCGGTGGAGAAGGACCTGATCGTGGACATGGAACCGTTCTTCCAGTCGTTCCGCGAGGTCATGCCCTTCCTGGTCAACAAGGGCCACGAGCCCACCCGGGAGCGCCTGCAGTCCGCCGAGGATCGTGAGCGTTTCGATGACACCACCAAGTGCATCCTCTGCGCCGCGTGCACGTCGTCCTGCCCGGTGTTCTGGACCGACGGCCAGTACTTCGGTCCTGCCGCGATCGTCAACGCCCACCGCTTTATCTTCGACTCGCGTGATGACGCCGGCGACATGCGCCTGGAGATCCTCAACGACAAGGAAGGCGTGTGGCGCTGCCGCACCACCTTCAACTGCTCCGAAGCATGCCCGCGCGGCATCCAGGTGACCCAGGCCATCGCCGAGGTCAAGCAGGCAATTCTCTCCCGCAAGATCTGACCACACGGATCCAGCGGACGACGGCGCCCCTCCCCACTGCGGGGATGCGGCGCCGTCGTTGTTTCTCCCCACCCGCCCCCTGACCTCGCAGGCTCGGCCAGGGAACCCGGCGGGCGTGGGCCCACAGCCATTTGTACCAAACGAAAGGGGACGCCGTGTCCCGCTCCGAAAAAGTCACCTTCGAAGGCTCCACCGGCGAAACGCTGTCCGGCATCATCGATATCCCGGAAGGGCCGGTCAAGGGCTGGGGCGTTTTTTCGCACGGCTTCACGCTCGGCAAGGACAGCCCCTCCGCCTCGCGGATGTGCAAGGCGCTGGCGGACAGTGGCGTGGGCATGCTGAGGTTCGACAACCTGGGCCTGGGCGGATCCGCCGGTGAGTGGTCCGCGGGATCGTTCAGCCACAAGGTGGCGGACACCGTCAAGGCTGCTGAGTTCATGCGCGCCGAGGGGAAGCAGATTTCCCTGCTCGTAGGCCATTCTTTCGGCGGCGCGGCCGTCCTGGCTGCGGCGCGGGAGATCCCGGAGCTCGACGCCGTAGCTACCGTTGGCGCCCCCTTCTCGCCGAAGCACGTGGCACACGTCTTTGACGCAGCCGTGGACAAGATCCTGAGTGAGGGCAGCGCCGAGGTGGACCTTGGCGGGAAGCGGGTGGAGATCCGCAAGCACTTCGTGGAAGACCTGGAGAACGCGGACCTGACGGATTGCATCAAGCAGCTGCAGAAGCCGCTGATGGTGCTCCACTCCCCCACGGACAACACCGTGGGGATCGAGAATGCCAGCACCATCTTCCAGACAGCCCGCCACCCCAGGAACTTCGTCTCCCTCGAGGGAAGCGACCACCTCCTCACCGGAAAGGGCCAGGCGGCGCGGGCTGCCCGGATCATCTCCGCCTGGGCCGACCAGTACCTCGACGCCGGGCAGTAATCGGTTGCTGGGTGCCGCCTCCTACCCGGCTCCGGCGCCTACTTGCCGATTGCGGCATTGCTTTCGCTGATCCACTGCTCGGCAGCCTTCTCGGGCGAGAGCCGCTTGAAGAGGACGTCGGTGTTCATGCGGGCGGTGATCTCGGAGACTGCCGTTGATCCGGTGGGTCCGATGTAGGTAGGGGCGAAGTCCATTTTGCCGATCTGGTCGATGTACCCCGCCTCCACCTTCCCCTGCGGCGTCAACAGGTCCTGAATGGCGGTGCGCATGCCGGAATTGCTGGGGACGCCACGGTCGCTCTGGATGATCTTGGCGGCGGACTCGTCGTTGACCAGGAAGTCCACAAGCTTTGCCGCAGCCTCGGTGTGCTTGCTGCGGGCCGAGATGGTGTAGAACTGCGATGACTGGAGCCAGATGCCCGCGGTGGGCGTTTCGCCGGGGAGTTTGAGCAGCTTCAGGTCGGCGCCGGAAGCCTTGCTGAGCGCGGACAGCGAATTGCTCCAGGTGAGCATCATGCCCGCCTGGCCCATGCCCATCAGGGTCTGTTCGGTGCTGACGTTCAACTTCTCCACCGTTTCGGACGCATTTGGTGCCGCCCCGGACTCGCTCAATTTCAACGAGTAGTCGAAGTAGTCCTGCACAGTGTCCTTGCCCAGGCCCAGCTGGCCGTCCTGTGTGTAGAGCGATTCACCGCGCTGGCGGGCAAAGGCATCCAGCGAATCGTGGGTGAGGACGGTGGCCGTTCCGTAGGTCCCCTTGGGGCTCTTGGCCGTCACGTCCGCGGCGGTCTTCGCGAAGTCGTCCCAGTCCCACGTGCTGTCATCCGGAAGCGGCACCCCGGCTGCGGCGAATACAGCGGGATTGATAACGATGGCGAGGGCGTTGGCGCCGGTGGAAACCCCGTATTGCGTGACCTGGACCTGGCCGTTTTCCAGGGCTCCCGGGTCCATTGTGGCTCACCAGACTTACCGCAGCGATGACTGCAACTGATTTACGCAATGACCGGAAAAGGCTACGCTCCATTGGGTATGCTTCCTTCTGGCATCAGAAAACGGTTTCGTGAAACGTATCAAGATGCTGCCGAAGCGTCAACGCCAGGAAGACGGACACAGTGAGCAACCCCAACAGCACCTCCCGGCCTGCGGCACCGTCCCCGGGGTTACCCCCAAGCGGCCCCATTGACAGGAACGCACTCGTGCGGCGCCACAACGTCCGCCAGCAGGCCCTTGACCCGCGGAGCCCTGTGTCCGTAGGCAACGGTGGATTCGCCTTCACGATGGACCTCACCGGCCTCCAGTCACTCCCTGGCTCCTATCCTGTGGGGGCAAGGGACGAACTGCCGCCGGGAACACTCCTTGGCACGCAGGCCCAGTGGGGATGGCACGCCACACCGCCCGCCCAGGCCTATGAACTCTCAGGCTCCACGGTCCTCTATGACTCACCACGTGGACCTGTGCCCTACGTGGACATGGTGGGCGACATCGTCAACGACCGCGAAACCGGCACATCCCTCGCCGAAACGTGGTTGCGGGCCAACCCGCACCGCCTGGATCTGGGACGCATCGGCTTCAGGCTGGTGGATGCAGGACGAGACCGTGCCCTTTCCGAAGGGGACCTCACCGACGCCGAGCAGACGCTCGACCTGTGGACGGGGACAGTCGTGAGCCGCTTCACGCTGGCCGGCCACCAGGTGACGGTCATGACGGCGTGCCACCCCGAACGCGACGAGCTCGGCATTCGCGTGGAGTCCCCGGGCCTCCAGGACCGCCTGGCCATCACCATCGACTTCCCCTACGGCTCGGAGGCATGGCACGACGCCGCGGACTGGACCAGCCCGGACTCCCATACCACCACACTCGGGGAACCGGCCGCCTCTGGACTGCATGCCGGATCCACCTCCTGGACCGCCCACCGTGAACTGGATGAATCCCGCTACCAGGTTGTGATCAGTGGACGCGACCTCGCCGTGCTGCAGACCGGGCAGCACCGTCTCCGGATATGCCCCAACCCGGGCGGCAGCAGGGGCCACGGCGTGATGGACCTGGCTGTTGCTTTCGTCTCCGCCGGGGACGGGGACTGTGTCCCCCGCGGTGAAACCGGTGCTACCTTGGCCGCAGCCAAGCCGGTCGCGGGCACGCCAGCCGGGCCCGCCGTCGTGCTTTCCGGCACGTCCGGCCCTGCAGCGGGCAGCAGCGTGGCAGCGGCCTCGGAGGCGTACTGGCCCGGCTTCTGGCAGTCCGGCGGCGCCATCGAGCTTGCAGCGACGGACGACCCCCGGGCGAAGGAGCTGGAACGCAGGATCGTCCTCTCGCAGTACCTGACGGCCATCAACTGCTCCGGGTCCCTGCCTCCCCAGGAAACCGGGCTGGTGTGCAACTCCTGGCGGGGGCGCTTCCACCTGGAAATGCACTGGTGGCACGCCGCCCACTTCGCCCACTGGAACCGTGTGGAACACCTGCTCCCGTCGCTGCGCTGGTACTGCACCGTGATGGAGGCATCGCGGCAGACCGCCAAGGCTCAGGGTTTCGACGGCGTCCGCTGGCCCAAGCAGGTAGGTCCGGACGGGAGGGAGAGCCCCAGCCCCATCGGCACCTTCCTGGTCTGGCAGCAGCCGCATCCCATCCACCTGGCGGAGCTTGCCTACCGCACCAATCCCAGCCGGGAGGTGCTCGAGGAGTTTGCGGAGATCGTGTTCGAATCCGCCGCGTTCATGGCAAGCTTCGCGCACCCGACGCCGCGGGGATTTGAGCTTGGTCCGCCCCTGATTCCCGCGCAGGAGAGCTACGGCTCCATCCGGGCGTCCGTCACCAATCCCACCTTCGAATTGGCCTACTGGCAGTGGGCCCTGCGGGTTGCAGCTGCCTGGCGGGACCGGTTGGGGCTTGAGCCCGTTCCGGCGTGGCAGGAGGTGGCCAGCCACCTGGTGAAGCCACGGGTACTGGACGGCGTCTACGCGGCCATTGACGTGGACCCCTTCACCATCCGGACGGACCACCCCTCGATGCTGTGCGCACTGGGCGTCCTGCCCGAAACCGACCTGATCGACAAGGACACCATGCGGGCAACGCTCGCCAGCGTCCTTGCCGACTGGGATTGGGACAGCACCTGGGGTTGGGACTATCCAGTGATGGCCATGACCGCCGCGCGCCTTGAGGACCCGGAAGCCGCCGTCAACGCCCTCCTGCTGGACGCCGGGAAGAATACAGTGCTGCCCAACGGGCACAACCGCCAGACCGATTCGCTGCCGCTGTACCTCCCCGGCAACGGCGGACTGCTTGCCGCTGCCGCGCTGATGGCAGCGGGCTGGGACGGCGGACCGGACCGGCATGCCCCCGGATTTCCCGCCGGCTGGACCGTGGCCTGGGAAGGACTGGTGGCTGCACCGTAGCAACATCCCGGCGGTCAGGCAGCAATTCCTGGCGCGGGGCTTGAGGCGGCGCGGGGCCGTTCGGGTCAGCGCTGCCGCGTGCGCCCGTTGCCCCGGCGCCGGGCAGCTGCGGCACGGGCCGGGCTCTGCATGCCAGCCTCCGCTTGTGCCGGCACTTTGCCCGGCTGTACCGGCACTTTTCCCGGCTGGACCTGCCGGGCGCCCCAGGTTCCCTTCTCGTGGCCGGAGGATGAGATGCCGTGGTCAGCCTCGCGGACCGCGGACCAGCCTGCGGAAACGAGGTACACCTGGCTCACCAGGTTGAACCAGATCAACAGTCCGATGATGATGGCGAATGGTGCCAGGAGGGGGTTGCGGCCGGCACCGGCGAGAAGCTCGGTGCTGAAGATCTGAAGGACCGTGGTGCCCAACGCCGCCAGGATGGTGCCTTCCAGCAGTGCGCGGCGCGAGAGCTTCAAGTTCGCTGCGAGCCGGAACATGACGAGCGCGGTCACCCAGTTCAAAACGAGGGGCACGCCAATTTTGATGGAGGTGCTCAGCGGGACGGCCAGTGCGTCGTCGAGCCGCAGGAAGTCCGCGACCCATCCCGCGGCCGTGCCAAAGACGAGGGACGCGCCGGCACTGATGACCAGGGCCACGCCCAGCAGCAGCAGGGTTCCGGCGTCGCGCAGTTTCAGGAGGATGGGGTTGACCAGTGACGGGGGCAGCTCCATCACGCCGCGGAGCCCGTCCCGCAGGCTCGCAATCCACCGCAGCGACGTATAGACGGTAACGGCTGCCGCGATGGCCGCCGTCCAGCCCAGTCCGTCCGGATTCAGAAGGTCCTGCGGGTCAACCAATCCCTCACTGCCGTTGACTTTCAAGAGACCCGGGGCGCTCTGGGCCACGCTGCCGATAATGGTCTCCAGCAGTACGGGCTGCCCCCTCAGGACCAGCCCGGCAATGGAAAAGCCAGTGGCGAGGAGGCCGGTGATCGAGAAGAACATATTGAACCCGATGCCTGCACTCATCAGCGGGCCGTGCTGGAGGCTGTAGTGCCGGAAGGCACGCATGGGGCGGAAAGCGTTCAGGCGCGCAAGCAGCCACTGTGACATGGCCAGTAAGCCGGCCACGGGTCCACCGCCAGCCCTGCGGGCCCTGTTCCATTCCATCCGTTTTTGGATGGCGGCCAGCTTCAGGTGGGCCTGGTCAGTGGGAAGCGGTTGCTGTCCCGCCTGTTTCGGCTGTGCCCGGGGCGGAATCCGCGGGTCTGGTGCCGTCGTCGTCAGTTTGGGTCCCAAAGTCCAGCTCTTCCCGTAGCTGCCAGATGCCGTTGGCATCGTGCTCGTAAAGTCCCATGCTAACCACGGGGAAGGTGGCCCTGTAGTTCCTCAGCACCGTTTCGGCTTCATCAAGGTTTTCCGGCGCCACATCGTGCGCGATGGTGACGTGCGGGTGGTACGCAAACGGCAGCTCACGGTGGAGGGGGCCTTGCTGGAGCTTTTCGTGGAGTTCAACGCAGTCCTCGAACCCGTCCTCCACATTGATGAAGACCACCGGGGAAACAGGGCGGAACGTCCCCGTGCCTGCGATGGTGACCTCGAACGGGCTTTGCTGGCGGGCCACCTCGCGGACATGCTCCAGCGTGCCCTCCCAGTCCCGAGTCGTGGTGGTGGTGACCAACGTGATGTGGGCCGGCACTACGTCCGCCAGGGGATCGCCGAAGGACGCCCGCCAGCGCTGCAGCTCTTCGGCAATGTCGGCCGGGAACCCCAGGATGACGCCAACGCTGATGTCTTCCGGCCGGGACACGGGGCTGGCTGCCGCAGCACGGTGATCCGCAGGGTCTGCGTGGGAACCGCCGGGGGTCCCCGCCACCCGGCGGGTGGCACGGGCAGCTTCCCTTGCCGCGACTTTGCTGGACGACATGGCGCTAACGGACTCCGGCGAGGCTGAGGGACGGAAGGAAGCCCATGCGCTCGTACACCTGCGCGAGGGTGGCCGAGGCGATCTCGCGGGCGCGCTCGGCGCCGTGTGCGAGCAGCCTGTCCAGCTCCGCAGGATCAGACATTAGCTCATTGGTGCGGTTCCGCAACGGCGTAACGAACTCAACCATCACCTCAGCAAGATCCACCTTGAGGTGGCCGTACATTTTGCCCTGGTATTCGGCTTCGAGCTCAGGGATGGTTTTGCCCGTCAGGGACGAGTAGATGGTCAGCAGGTTTGAGATGCCCGGCTTTTCTTCAGCGTCGAAGCGGATGTCGGTTCCGGCGTCGGTCACTGCCGACTTGATGCGCTTGGCCGCGACCTTCGGGTCCTCCAGTAGCTGGATGGCTCCGTTGGGCGACTCCCCCGTCTTGGACATCTTGGCGCTGGGGTTCTGAAGGTCGTAGATCTTGGCGCTTTCCTTGACGATGGTCGCCTCGGGAACAGTGAACGTGTGGCCAAACCGGGTGTTGAAGCGCTGGGCCAGGTTGCGGGTGAGCTCCAGGTGCTGGCGCTGGTCCTCTCCCACGGGCACCAGGTCGGTCTGGTACAGCAGGATGTCCGCGGCCATCAGGGTGGGGTAGGCGAACAGGCCCAGGGTGGCGGCGTCGGCGCCGGACTTCTGGGTCTTGTCCTTGAACTGGGTCATCCGCGAGGCTTCGCCGAATCCGGTGATGCAGTTCAGTGCCCAGGCGAGCTGCGCGTGCTCCGGCACATGGGACTGGACAAAGAAGATGCTCTTGTCCGGGTCGATGCCAGCGGCGATGTACTGGGCGGCCACAATCCGGGTGCGCTTGGCCAGTTCAGCGGGATCGAAGTCCACCGTGATGGCGTGCAGGTCCGGAATGAAGAAGACGGCGTCGTACTCCGCCTGCATGTCAACCCAGTTGCGGACGGCGCCGATGTAGTTGCCCAGGTGCAGGGAGTCGGCTGTGGGCTTGGCGCCGGAGAGGATGCGCTTCTTGGTTGCCGGGGAGATCTGGCTAGTCATGGGGGAGGAAACCTTCGGGGCTCAGAGCTGGTAATCCACTACCAGCGGGGCGTGGTCGGAGAAGCGGGTGTCCCACGAGGGTGCCCGGTCAACAACGGCCGAGATGGCGGCCGCCGCAAGGGCCGGGGTGGCCAGGTGGTAATCGATGCGCCAGCCGGTGTCGTTGTCGAACGCCTTCCCGCGCTGGGACCACCACGTGTAGGGACCGTCCACCGGGCCGGCCAGGTTGCGGTGGACGTCCTGCCAGCCGATTTCCTCGCCGAAGAACCGGTCAAAGTAGGCGCGTTCCTCCGGCAGGTGGCCCGCCTTCTTGAGGTTGGCCTTCGAGTTGCGGATGTCCAGCGGTGTGTGGGCAACGTTGAGGTCACCCACCACCAGGGCGTGGTCGCTGTGTTTGGTCAGTTCCGGCAGCCTTGTGGTCATGACATCCAGGAACCGGAACTTGTCATCCTGCTTGGGCGTGCCCACCTCACCGGAGTGGACATAGGCACTGGCAACAGTGAGCTGGACCGGGTGTCCGGCGGTATCTGCGAAACGGAAATCGGCTTCCACCCAGCGTCCGGCCGTGGCAAAGTAATCGTCGCCAATGCCGTTACGGGTCGCCAGGGGTTCCTCCCGCGAAGCGATTGCGACGCCGGCGCGGCCTTTTGCTTCAGCCTCGGCGTGCAGGATGTGCCACCCTTCGCCCAGCAGCTGCCGGACGATCGCGTCAGGGGCGCGGACTTCCTGCAGGCAGAGGATGTCCACTCCGCGCGGCTCCAGCCACGCCGCCATTCCGTTTTTGTAGGCAGCCCGGAGGCCGTTGACATTAACGGACGCGATGCGAAGGTGGTCCTTCTTCAATGCCGAGATCACCCGCCCCACTCTAGTCGATGATGGTTCCGGTGACCGGCTCTCCATTGCCGCCGGAGGACTTGATCATGTCCCGTGCATTGGTGGCTGTGATCTCAATGGTTTCCAGGGCCCGGTTGATGGTGTCCTGGTTGGCAGCGGCGCCCTTGGCGCGCTCCTCTTCCACCACGCGGATCTGCACCTGGACGATCTTGAACGAGTGGTCCAGCTTAAGGTCACGGACCTCGTCCGCCTGGCTGCGCTCGGCGACCACCCGGGTTCCGCCCTGGTCGGCAGAGGCGTACGGGCCCCGCCCTGCAGCGGTGCTGAAGGCGTTCTGGGCTTCCGTCAGCTTGGCTCCTGCCTTCTTGGCAGCCTTCTGGATGCTGAAGACAACAAAGCAGGCGAGGGCCAGCCAGAAGGCGGCGATGATGGCAACAACCCAGCCCACGACGTCGTTTTGGTTGGCCGCGAAGATGACGGCCACAACGAAGGCGGTGACGAGGACCATCAGTCCCGGCCCGCTGATGCGGAACATAGAGAATCCGCCCCTGGCGGGTTTGGAGGATGACTTGGAACTGCCCAGAGATTGCATGCACCCATTCTCTCAAATGCCGGAGTATGCTCCCGCCGCCTTCCACCCGCGGCGAACAAAACCCATCCATCCCAACTAATACGAAAGTAGGGTGGGTCAGGCCGCTGTGACCGGGGTGATGGTGACGTCGTATCCGAGGCTGTTGAGTTGTTTGATGGCGTTGTTCTTCGCCCGGGATGGGTTGGTCCGGGTGTAGTAGTCGGCTCCTGGTTCTAAGTAGCATTCGCCGTTGGCGAGCATGTGCCAGGCCGCGGTCAGGATGGAATGCTCGACGGCGACGAGGGCTTTGTTGCGGCCGCTGCGGGCTGTGAGGCGGTGGTATTTGGCGGCGAGGTAGGTGTTCTTGGATTGGGCCGCTGACATGGCCGCGATCCCCAGTGCACCTTTGAGGTATTTGTTTCCGGGCATGATGTGTGCTGATTTGATCCGGCCGGCGGATTCGTTGGCGCCGGGACACACTCCGGTCCACGATGCGAGCCGGCCGGGGGTTTCAAAGACGGCCATGTCCGCACCGGTTTCGGCGATGATCACTTCGGCGACTCGTTGGGAGACTCCTGGGATGGTGGCCAGGGCATCCCTGGCGTCACGAAAGGGTTCCATCGCCTCCTCGATCCGTGCGGTGAGTGCCTGAATGGTCCGGGTGTGGGCGTCGATCTGGTCCAGGTGCAGCTTTGCCATGAACGCGTGGTGGGGTTTGAACCTGCCGGTGAGCGCGTCGACGAGGGCGGGGATTTTTGAGCGCATCGTTCCGCGGGCCATGCCGGCCAGGACGTTCGGGTTCCGTTCACCATTGATGAGGGCTTCGAGCATGTCCCGGGAGGAGACCCCTGTCAGGTCAGAGACCACCGAGGAGAGTTTGATCCCGGAGCTGTCCAGGAACTTCTCGAGCCGCTGGATCTCACGGGCCCGGTCGCGGGTGGCTATGGCGCGGGCGCGGGTGAGGTCCCGCAGTTCCCGGATCGGCTCCGGTGGCACGAACGAGGCCCGCAGCAGCCCGTGCGCGGCTAACTGGGCCAGCCAGACAGCGTCCGAAACATCGGTTTTCCGGCCCGGGATGTTCCGGGCAGCTTTGGCGTTCACGAGCATCACCGGCAGGGTTTCCTCGAGCAGATAGAAGAACGGTTTCCAGTAATCGCTGGTTGCTTCCATCACCACAACGGTGACGTGTTCGCGTTCCAGGAACTCCCGCAACTCCAGGATCGCCTGCGTGGTCGCGCCCCAGGTCGTGACCTTTGAGGTGTAAGTCCCGGCCCGGTCCCCGGGTATCCGCACGCACACCTTTGCATCGCGTTTGGAGATATCCATTCCCGCGGCGCGTTCATGAACAATGTCCATTCCAGTTTCCTCCAACACTGCTGAACGGTTATGACAGTGTCTGCCTCGGGGAGGACTGGGATTATTCAGGAATCTAATACCCGTGCTTAAGAGCAACAATCCACGGTTCCCGTGGGAGCCTCCACACCACGCTAAGTAACGGACTCAAGGCACCAAGTTGGGTCGGCGTTCACCGAGACGGACACCACCATGATCCGCCCGGCACACCTTCCCTGACCAGAGACCCGGAAGGCCGGAGGCATACTTTCCAGGCCCACGGCGCGCCAGCGGCGCTCATACGCTAGGTAGCGCTAAGTGTCGTTCTGGAGCCTCAAAACGACACTTAGCGCTACCCAGTTGGGGGGCTACTTCAGGAAGAGCTGCCGCAGCCGGACGGTCGTGAGCAGCATGCCGACGGCGGTCATCACCAGGTAGTAGCCGATGTGGATGGGGGTGGCAGCGGTAAAGGTGCCCACGCTGATCTGGCGCAGCAGCTCGACACCGTGCCAGAGCGGCATGGCCTGGATGAGCCACTGGACGGCCTGCGGGTAGACGCTCAGCGGGTAGAAGGTGGCGCTGAACAGGAACATGGGCAGCATTACGAAGTTGACCCAGTCCATTTGCTGGAAGGTCTTCAGGAAACTGGTGATCCCCATCCCGATACTGGCGAACCCGAACGCGATCAGCACGGAGGCAGGCACCATCAGGAGCGCCCAGGGTGTGGTGATCAAGCCCATAAGCCCCATCACCGCCGTGAAACCCGTGGCGTAGAGCAGGCCGCGAAGGAGCGCCAGGAAGATCTCCCCGAGGGCAACGTCCAGCGGCCCCAGCGAGGTATACAGCATGCCCTGGTACAGCTTCGCGAAATTCATTTTGAAGAACACGTTCCAGGTGGAGTCGTAAACCGCGCCGTTCATTGCCGAGACTGCCAGCAGGGCCGGGGCAATGTATGCGGCGTAGCTGATCTCCCCGCCGCCGGGGCCCTGGACGGAGCCCACGATTGCGCCGAGCCCCACCCCCATGGAGATGAGGAACAGGACCGGCTCGAAGAACCCGGAGAGCATCACCAGCCAGTTTGTGCTCCGGGTGGCCAGCAGGCCGCGCGAAATGACGGCCCTGGCGTTGCGCGAATACAGCGGCCCGAACGTCCTGCTGCGGGCCTGGTCCGGTGCGCTTTTCACTGGCAGGCCGGCGCTCATCGGCCCATCCTTGCCGCGAACTGCCGCCGGGTCAGGAACCAGCCCAGCACTGCAAGAGCCACGAGCACCACCGCGTGGAGGACGGTCAGCAACGGCGGCTGCTGGTACCCATAGCTGAAGACGCGTCCCAGTTCGGTGCCATGCCAGATGGGAGAGATCCAGCCCACCCAGCGCACCGCCAGCGGGAGGCTGTCCAGCGGAAAGAAGGTCCCGGAGAACAGGAAGAGCGGCATCACGATAAAACGCATCACCAGGGCGAACTGGCCCTTGTCCTCGGTGATGGAGGCCGAGTACGCCATCAGCGGAAGGCCAAAGGAAAGGCCAGCTAGCGTTGCCACCAGGATGCTGGCCCAGCCCCAGCCGCCCGGCGCGGCACCGAACAGGACAATAGCCGCGAAATAGACGGCGGACTGCAACAGGAGCCGCAGGGTCACCGCCATGATGTGGCCCGCAGCAATCTGCTGGGGAGTCAGAGGCGAGGCGTGCGGCCCGTAATAGGTACGGCGCCATTTGAACCCGTCCATCACGGGGAACGTGAACTCGTTGGTGGCCGTCATGACGGATGCGGAAACCAGCAGGGCCGGGGCCACGAAGGTCACGTAGCCCACTCCCCCGAAGGCCTCCGCCCCCTGCGCGTCTACAAGCGTAGCCAGGCCCACGCCCATGGCAAACAGGTACGCCACAGGGTGGCCCACGCTGTACATGATGATGGACCAGCCGTAGCCCTTCATCACCCGCAGCACCTGCTCGGCGTAGTAGAAAGCGCCCCACCGCCGTGCCCTGGCAGCCGCAATTTGCGGACTGTGGGCCCGCAACGCCTCCCTTGCCGTGCCCTCAGTCAACAAGGCTTCTGCCTGTCAGCCGCAGGAACACGTCCTCCAGCGAGGACCTCCGCACCAGGGACGTCAGCGGCCGCAGGCCGCGGGACGCCACCTGCTCAAGGGCGGACTCGCCGTCGTGCGCGTAAATCAGCACCCGGTCCGGCAGGACTTCCAGCCGCTCCCCGATGCCCTGCAGCTCCGAGGCGATGGTGGTGTTCCGCTCGGATCCGAACCGGAGCTCAACCACCTCGCGGGTGGAGTGCTCGCGGATCAGCTGCGCAGGCGATCCCTCAGCCATGATCCTGCCCTTGTCCACCACGACCAGCCGGTCGCAGAGCTGCTCGGCCTCGTCCATGTAGTGGGTTGTCAGGATGAGGGTGACGCCCTGTTCCTTGAGCCGGAACAGTCGGTCCCAGAGGATGTGCCGGGCCTGGGGGTCGAGCCCGGTAGTGGGTTCGTCCAGCAAGAGGATCCGGGGTTCGTTGATGAGCGAACGGGCAATGGTCAGCCGCCGCTTCATGCCGCCGGACAGCGCGTCCACCTTGGACTTTGCCTTGTCCGTCAGCTGGGCGAACTCCAGCAGCTCATCGGCTTTCGGCTTCAGGTAGCTCATGGGGAGGCCGAAGTACCGGCCGTAGACCAGGAGGTTGTCGCGGACCCGGAGTTCCTCGTCCAGGTTGTCCTGCTGCGGCACCACGCCCAGGTGCGCCCGTACCTCGGGCCCGTGCGAGTCGGGGTCCAGGCCCATGATGTGGAGAGCGCCGGAGGTGCGCCGGGTAACGCCGCCGATCATCTTCATGGTGGTGGACTTGCCGGCACCGTTGGGCCCCAACAGTCCGAAGGACTCCCCGGCGGGGACGCTGAACGAAATGCCGTCCACGGCGGCAACGTCGCCGTAGGTCTTGGTCAGGTTTTCTGCCGTGATGACGGTCGGGTGGGCATCGGTGGAAGGCTCATTGGCTGGCTGGACGGCGCCGGTTGCGCCGCCGGAGGACATGGTGGCTTTGTTGTGCACCCTCCGCAGACTAGTAGAGCCGGCAGTCAGGTGGAAGGGGACTTCCACTTCTGCGCTCTAGCTCTGCGCTTAAAGTACGACGGCGGTACCGCACCTTTGTTCAACAAGGTGCGGTACCGCCGTCGGGCGATGAAAAGGGGCTACCTGGCGGTGGCCGGGCCGCTTGCCTGCGCCGCTTGGCGTTCGGCGGCTTCCACCACGTTGGTCATCAGCAGCGCCACGGTCATGGGACCGACGCCTCCGGGGTTTGGCGAAATCCAGCCGGCAACCTCGGCAGCGGCGGGATCGATGTCGCCAAAGACCCTGCTCTTGCCCGTCTCGGGGTCGGTTTCGCGGGTGACGCCGACGTCAAGCAGGGCCGCACCAGGTTTCACGTCCGCGGCCTTAACGATGTGCTTGACGCCCGCGGCGCCCACAATCACGTCAGCCTGCCGGAGCAGTTCCGAAAGGTTCCTGGTGCCGGTGTGGGTCAGGGTCACGGTGGCATTCACAGCCCGCCGGGTGAGCAGCAGTCCGATCGAGCGGCCGATCGTGACGCCGCGGCCCACCACCACCACGTGCTTGCCGTCGAGGCTGAAGCCGTTGCGCTCCAGGAGCTCGATGACGCCGCGGGGTGTGCACGGCAGCGGCGAGGTGATCTCCCCGTTGACGTTCAGCACCAGCCGGCCAAGGTTGGTGGGGTGCAGACCGTCCGCGTCCTTGGCGGGGTCGATGCGCTCAAGGATGGCGTCGGTGTCCAGGTGCTTCGGCAGCGGCAGCTGCACGATGTACCCGTGGCAGGCGGGGTCCGCATTGAGCTCGTCAATAAGGGCCTCAACCTGTGCCTGGGTGGCGTCCGCCGGCAGCTCCCGCTGGATCGAATTCATCCCGATCTGCTCGGACTGCTTGTGCTTCATGGACACGTACAGCTGCGAAGCGGGGTCTGCACCCACGAGCACGGTTGCAATGCCGGGAGTGACACCCTTGGCCTTGAGCGCGGCCACGCGTTCGGTCAGTTCGGACTTGATGGCTGCAGCTGCTGCCTTGCCGTCCAGGATCCGTGCGGTCTTGGTCATCTCAGTCATGGATCACCACTGCTCGTGCTGCGGGTACAGCGGGAAGTCGGCGGCGAGCTTGTCCACGCGGGCCTGCAGGGACTCCACGTCCGCGCTGTTGCCGGCCTTCAGCGCGGTGGCGATGATCTCCGCCACCTCGGTGAACTCGGCCGCGCCGAAGCCGCGGGTGGCCAGCGCCGGGGTGCCGATGCGCAGGCCGGAGGTGACCATCGGCGGGCGGGGGTCGAACGGAACGGCGTTGCGGTTCACGGTGATACCCACCGAGTGCAGGAGATCCTCGGCCTGCTGGCCGTCCAGCTGCGAGTTGCGCAGGTCAACGAGGACCAGGTGGACGTCCGTGCCGCCGGTGAGGACGGAGACGCCGGCTTCGGCAACATCGGCCTGGTTGAGGCGGTCGGCGATGATCTTCGCACCCTCCAGGACGCGCTCCTGGCGCTCCTTGAACTCTTCGGTGCCGGCGATCTTGAAGGCCACGGCCTTGGCGGCGATGACGTGCATGAGCGGGCCGCCCTGCTGGCCCGGGAAGACGTTGGAGTTCAGCTTCTTGGCCCACTCCTGCTTGGCCAGGATCACGCCGGAACGGGGGCCGGCGAGGGTCTTGTGCACGGTGGAGGTGACGACGTCGGAGTGCGGCACCGGGCTGGGGTGCAGGCCGGCGGCAACCAGGCCGGCGAAATGCGCCATGTCGGTCCAGAGCAGGGCGCCGACTTCGTCGGCGATCGAGCGGAAGGCAGCAAAGTCCAGGTGGCGCGGGTAGGCGGACCAGCCGGCGATGATGACCTGCGGCTTTTCGGCGATGGCCTGCTCACGGAGCTTGTCCATGTCCACGCGGAAGTTGTCTTCCTCCACCTGGTAGGCAGCCACGTTGTAGAGCTTGCCGGAGAAGTTCAGCTTCATGCCGTGGGTCAGGTGGCCGCCGTGGGCCAGGGACAGGCCCAGGATCTTGTCGCCGGGGGTGATCATGGCGGAGAGTGCAGCGGCGTTGGCCTGGGCACCGGAGTGCGGCTGGACGTTGGCGTACTCGGCGCCGAAGAGGGCCTTGACCCTGTCGATGGCCAGCTGCTCTGCCACGTCAACGTATTCGCAGCCGCCGTAGTAGCGGCGGCCCGGGTAGCCCTCGGCGTACTTGTTGGTGAGGACGGAGCCCTGTGCTTCCATAACGGCGCGGGGGGCGAAGTTCTCGGAGGCAATCATTTCCAGGGTGCCGCGCTGGCGGCCGAGCTCCTGGTCAAGGACTGCTGCGATTTCGGGGTCAAGCTCGGCCAGCGGCTGGTTGCTGACGGCGGTGGTGGAGGTGGCTGTAGTCACGAAAGAACTCCTGGCTAGGCGTACGGGCACTGCTAAGGTCAGGCTACCGGCTGGCGCACCTTCACGCCGCACTGATGACAGCGCGTGGAAGCTGCGGGCATGGCGCTGCAGTTCTGACGCAGGTGCAGCCCCAAATCCGGCAAGACATGACCCTCGGCCCAGGCGTACGATCCGTGGTCTTCGTGATTGCCGCTCCCTGGTGGTTAAGCCACCCAACGCCAGTTGCGACCCTTCCAGCGTACCAAAACCGGGGGCTGCTGCGCGGGTAGGCTATGAGGCGTGAGTGAAGAGCAGCTGAAGCAAGCGTACGTAGTAACCCTGTCCTGCCCGGACCGCCCGGGAATCGTCCATGCGGTGGCCGGCGCCCTGCTGGTGGCGGGATGCAATATTACGGATTCGCAGCAGTACGGCAGCCCCGCCACCGGCAACTTCTTTATGCGGGTGGAGGTGACGACGGCGGCCCCCGCGTCAGGGCTCCGGGCAGCTTTGGAGCCGGTCACCGAAGCCTTTGGCATGCAGTGGAGCCTGAACGCGGTGGGACAGAAAGTCCGCACCCTGGTGATGGCCAGCACCTCCGCCCACTGCCTGAACGACCTGCTCTTCCAGCAGCGGTCCGGGACGCTCCCCATCGAGATACCGGCCATCGTCTCCAACCACCAGGACCTGGCCGGGCTGGCCGAGTTTTACGGCATCCCGTTCCATCACATCCCGGTCACCAAGGACACGAAGGTCCAGGCTGAGGACAAGCTCCGCACCATCATCGCAGAGCACGACATCGAGCTGACCGTCCTGGCCCGCTACATGCAGATCCTTTCCGACGAGCTCTGCACCGAACTCACCGGCAAGGCCATCAACATCCACCACTCGTTCCTGCCGTCCTTCAAGGGCGCCAAGCCGTACCACCAGGCCCACGCGCGCGGCGTGAAGCTGATCGGTGCCACAGCGCACTACGTGACGGCGGCACTGGACGAAGGCCCCATCATCGAGCAGGAAGTCATCCGCGTGGACCACGCCCGCACCCCGGAGCAGTTCGTCCAGATGGGCCGGGACGTGGAAGGCCGCACCCTGGTCCAGGCCGTCCAGTGGCACGCGGAGCACCGGGTGCTGCTGGACGGCAACCGGACCGTGGTCTTTAACTGACGCCCAATTTAACTCACACCCAACTGAGTAGCGCTAAGTGTCGTTTTGCGGCCCCAAAACGACACTTAGCGCTACTTAGATGGGAAGGGGCGATGTCCTAGGCTTGGCCCATGGCTCCTCTGTACCCATTCGCCGGGACCACCCCGGCCGTCCACGAATCCGTTTTTGTTGCCCCGACGGCCTCGATCATCGGCAACGCAACCCTCGCCCGGGACTCGAGCGCCTTCTACGGCGTCTCCGTCCGGGCCGATACCGCTGCCATCACTGTGGGTGAAGGCAGCAACCTGCAGGACAACGTGGTGCTGCACGCGGATCCCGGCTTCCCCTGCACGGTGGGCGAACGCGTCAGCGTGGGGCATGCCGCCGTCGTGCATGGCTGCACTGTGGAGGACGACTGCCTGATCGGGATGGGCGCCACCGTCCTCAACGGGGCGGTGATCGGCGCCGGCTCGCTGGTTGCGGCCGGCGCCGTGGTCCTGGAAGGCACGGTGGTGCCGCCCCGCTCGCTGGTGGCCGGAGTTCCGGGCAAGGTCCGCCGGGAACTTACCGAGGAGGAGTACGACGGCGTCCGGGCCAACGCCGCCCGCTACCGCGAGCTGGCCGCCGCCCACCGGGAGCTGCACGCCCCGTAGGGACAGGCCAGTCCAGGCCCGCTCCTAGTCCAGGTTTATCGGCCCGATGGCGTCCAGCAGTTCGCCCGGACCGGGGTTGCCCGGAGCGGAGGAACCGCCCAGGTGGTTCACCACGCCCCACACCGCGTTCAGCCCGGTGGTCACGGCGCCCTCCGCCCAGCCGGCAGTGAAGGAGACGTCGTCGCCGGCCAGGAAGATGCCCCGCTGCGATTCGGGCAGGGCATCCTGCTTGAAGTGCGTGAACAGCCGCTGCTGGTAGCGGTAGTGCCCCGGCAGGTTCGCCTTGAAGGCGCCCATAAAGTTGGGATCGGCCTCCCAGGACACCGTGATGGGCTGGCCCACGATGTGGCTGGCAATGTCCACTCCCGGGTAGATCTGTTCCAGGGAATGCAGCATCAGTTCCACCCGTTCGTCGGCGTCCAGGGCCAGCCACTTGAGCGCGTCGTCGTTCCAGGTGTAGGAGAGCAGGATGACGGCGGGCTGGTCCGGCCCGTTGTCCAGCAGGTAGGTGGCACGGTTGAGCCGGTCCGTGAGCGTCATGGAGAGCACCTCGTTCCCGGTGTCAGGATCGATGTCCTTCCAGAACGGCCGGTCCACCATCACGAAGGTCTTGGACGACTGCATGTAGTGCGAGCGCTCGATGGCGGTCCACAGCTCCGCGGGGAACAGCGCCTCCTCCGTGTGGATCCGGGTGGAGAGCAGCCAGGACTGGCACGTTGTGACCACTGCCGGATAGCTGGCCTCGCGCCCCCAGCGTTCGCGGATGCGCAGGTTGCCGTCCGGGTCGCGGCTGATCTTTCCCACCGCACCGCGGGGCGAACCGGAGTGCAGTGACGCCAGGGACGTTCCGTCGGGCCAGTGCACCATGCCCGACGGCGCGTGCCGCCAGAGTGCCTCGGGCAGCCGCTGCGCTCCCCCACTGATGAGCCGGTGCTGGTCATCGGCGTCCGTGTACACCACGCGGAGGATCTCCAGGATCGAGTTCGGGAAGTCCGTATCCCAGCCGCCCGTGCCGAAGCCCACCTGGCCGAAGGCCTCGCGGTGCGCAAACCCGGCCTTCTTAAAGGAGTCGCTGGCCGCGATGAAGCCGTAGAAGGTCTGCTCGTCCATCAGGGGCAGCAGTTCGTTCCACAGTTCCTTGATCCGGGCGGTATCCCTGGACCGGATGGCGTCCTGCATCTCGACAAATTTTGCGCCGTCATTCACAGCGGCTTTCCAAGCGTCCGCCACTTCCCGGAAGAACGGCGGGAGATCCCCCGGCTCTTCCGCATAGTACTTCTTGCCCGCCAGTTCGATCACGGTGCTGGACGTGGCCGGGGACAGCGGGTTGGGAAACTCCTGGGTGTCCAGTCCCAGCAGGTCGATGTAGTGGTAGAACGCCTTGCCGGACACGGGGAACCTCATGCCGCCAAGGTCGGCCACCACTCCGGGCGCCGCGGGGAACGCCGCCGTGCGGAGGCGTCCGCCGATCTGGTCCGCCTCATAGACCACCGGCCGCAGGCCCAGCTTCATGAGTTCGTACGCCGTGACCAGGCCGGAGAGCCCTGCTCCGATGACCGCCACTTCCGTTCCCAGCAGTTCGGCCGGCACGGATCCCAGCCCGTCCGGGTGGGCCAGGTAATGGTCGTAGCTGAACGGAAAATCCGGGTTCAGCATGGTGATGGGACCGGCTGCGGCGCCGCCTGCGGTGGAAGGAACAGCCGGGCCTGCGGAGGTGCTGGACGGGTCGGATGCCGGCAGTTCGGTGGCGATGGTCATGAGATTTCTGCCTTCGTCGTTTCGGGGGCTTGTGTGGTTGGAAGTTGGGGACCGGACAGCTCACGGTATTCCTCATTGCTCATGGCAGCCACCCTGGAGTTCCGGCGTCCGTAGCCGAAGTAGGCGGCCATGCCCACCAGCATCCAGACGGCGAACACCACCCAGGTGTCAGCGCCGAGGTTGGCCATCAGGTAGGCGCACATCGCGGCCCCCAGAATGGGCGTGAGCGGGAAGAGCGGCACCCGGAAGGTCCGCTCCAGCTCCGGCCGGGTGCGGCGCAGGTAGATAACGGCCACGTTGACCAGGGCGAACGCGAACAGGGTGCCAATGCTGGTGGCATCGGCGAGGGCGCCGAGGGGCACCAGCCCGGCGGTGAGCGCGACGGCGGTTCCCACCAGGAGCGTGCCTGCCACCGGAGTGCCGGTGCGGCGGGAAACACGGCCGAAGATCTTGGGGATGAGGCCGTCGCGGGACATCGACATCAGGATACGCGTCTGCCCGTAGAGGACAATCAGCACGATGCTCGCAATCGCCAGCACTGCTGCGGCAGCGAAAACCAGCACAATCCACGGCTGGCCGGTGATTTCTTCGAGAATCCGGACCAGCGCGGCATCGGTTCCATCGAACCAGCCCCAAGGGCGGGCGCCGATCGCCGCTACTGCCACCAGGACGTAAATGGTGGTGACGATCAGCATGGACAGCATGATGGCACGCGGCAGGTCCCGCTTGGGATTGCGGGCTTCCTCGCCGGCCGTGGAGGCGGCGTCGAAGCCGATGTACGAAAAGAAGACGGTGGAGGCGGCTGCCGAGACGCCGGCGGCACCCATCGGCAGCAAGGGCTCGAAGTTGCCCGCGTTGAAGGCGGTGAACGCCACGGCGCAGAAGAAGAGGAGGATGCCCACCTTGATGACGACGATCGTGGTGTTGATCCAGGCGCTCTCCTTCGCTCCGCGGACCAGGAGGATGGTGGCCAGCACCACGATCACCATAGCCGGTATGTTGACCACGCCGCCGGCGCCGGGGGGCTGTGACACCGCGTCCGGGAGAACGGAACCGAACACCGCCAGGGTCTCATTGACATACTGTCCCGCGCCCACCGCGACGGCGGCCACAGAGACGGCGTACTCCAGCACCAAGCACCAGCCGCAGACCCAGGCCATGCCTTCGCCCATGGTGGCGTAGGTGTAGGAGTAGCTTGAGCCGGCCGCAGGGACCATGCCGGCCATCTCCGCATAGGAAACGGCGGACAGCAGGGCAGCAAGGCCGGCGATGGCGAAGGAGATCCAGATGGCCGGGCCGGCAAGTGGAACGGACTCCCCCAGGATCACCAGGATTCCAGTGCCCAGTGTGGCGCCCACGGAGATCATGGTCAGCTGAAGGACACCGAAACTCCGGACCAGGCGGGGGCCGCCGCCGTTGTTTTCGGCCTCGCTGACCATCTGGGCGATCGGCTTGCGGCGCAAAAGTTGCGTGCCCAGGGCGGGACGGGCCGGGATTCCGCCTGGGGCGCCCGTTGCCGGGCCGGTAAGTGTAGGCACAGTCATCGTTGACGTCCGTTCATGTCGTTGGCTGGTTGGTCTGGTTTTCCCCTCACCCAGCGTAGGTGTGTGAGCGGCATCTCACAGTGTGCAGAATGACCTATAGTGTTCATCCATGAGACGCAATGCACCAGTCAAGGATGGCGCCCAGGATCAGCTCGACGCCGTCACGCTGGGGCAGTTCCTCGGAGCGCTTCCTCCGGAAGTTTCGGTGGTGAACGACGCCGGCGCCGCCGAGGTCCCCCTGCGCTGGGTGGAGCCCAGCGAGCTGGAGGACCCCACCCCCTACCTGATGGACGGCGAATTCGTCCTGACGGCCGGCCTGCCCTTCCGCGGCGGCGGCAGCAGCGCGGCGAAGGCGGACGAGTACGTCCGGCGGCTCGTGGCGGCCGGGGTCGCGGCCCTGGGCTTCGGCCTGGAACCGTATTACAACGCCGTACCGGACCACCTGGCGGAGGCCTGCAGCCGGCACGGGCTCACGCTGGTGGAGGTTCCGGCCAGCGTTCCCTTCGCTGCGCTGGGGCTCGAGTTTTCCAAGCTTCTCGAATCCGGCAACGCACGGGTTTTCAGGCAACTGGCGGAGACCAACCGCCACCTGATGCGGGCGGTCCTCTCCGCCCGCCCGGAACATGAACTGCTGGCGGCGCTGATCCAGCGCGTTCCCGTGTGGGCTGTGCTGGTAGGCACGGACGGAAGGGTACGCGCGCGGGCGGGCGCCGCCGCCGGACTTTCCCAGCTCCAGCCGCTGCTGAAGAAGCTCCTCGGCGGCAGCGGCCCGCGCGTGGAAACGGAAACCCTGGAAGCAGCCGGAGGGCCGGTGCTGGTGTTCGGCCACCCGCTGCGAAGCACCCGGGACGCCACCCTTGGAAGCCTGGTGCTTGGGACGGAGAGGCCCCTCACCCCGGCCCAGAACAACGTGGTTTCGTCGGTGGTGGGACTGCTGGAGCTGCTGGTCCGGCAGCGGACCAGCGGCTCCCTGGCCCCCAGCCAGCTGGCCACGGCCGTGCTGCTGCACCCGGAGAGCCTGTCCGGGAGCAACAGCCGCGAGCTGAACAGCCTCCAGGACCTGCTGGCCCAGAGCGTTTCCGGAACCAGGCCAGGACCGGTCCGCGTGGTGCAGGGCGTGCGCGCGGAACCATCCACCGCCATGGCCGATGGCCCGGTCCGGGAGCTGCTCCAATGGCGCAGGCTCTTCGACACCAAGATGGTGGAGCTGACGGACTACGGTTTCGCGGCCGTGACCCGGCTCAAGGTGGATGAAACCCTTCTGGCAGAGGTGGAACAGCTGGGCTGGCGCCTGGTGGTGGGCGAACCCACCGAGCTGCCTGGGCTGGCCGCCGCCCACCGGCGCGCCAGCGCGCTGCGCCGACGCGTGGCCACCGCCCGCAAGAGCCTCCGGGAGGAGGAGCTGACGTGGTCGGTAACCGGCCTGCTGGGAAGTGATGCCGGCGCCCTGCTGGCCGCACGGCTCCTGGCGCCGGTGCTGGAGCTGGACGCCGAGCGAAGGGCGTCGCAACTCCGTGTGCTCCGGTCCTGGCTGGGCGCGCACGGGAGCTGGGATGCCACCGCCAAGGACCTGGGACTGCACCGGAACAGCGTCCGCCGCCAGATCAACGGCGTGGCAGAGCTGCTGGGCATGGATCTTGGGCAGGCCCAGGCCCGGGCCGAGCTGTGGATTGCGCTGCAGTACGTGGATGGCGCCGGGCCGGCGGACCCTGCCTAGAGGCCCCACAGTCGGTAGAGGTCCGGGCGGCGTTCTGCCAGGTACGGCACATTCTGCCGCTCACGGGCGGCGGCGCCCGGGTCCACCTCCGCGTAGAGAAGCTGCGGTTCCCCGCCCGCCCCGGCCAGCAATCCGCCGTCGGGCCCGGCAACAACGCTGCCGCCCAGGAACCTGCAGCCATCCTCTTCCCCGGAGTGGTTCGCGTAGGCAATAGTCACCTGGCTCTCCAGCGCCCGCGCCCGCAGCAGGACCTGGGGCACGTCGTCGAAGCCGTGCGCCAGGGCGGTGGGGACCAGCAGCAGCTCCGCGCCCGCGACGGCTGCGGCGCGGACGGACTCCGGAAACTCGACGTCGTAACAGATCACCAGGGAGGTGGGGATGCCGTTGAAGTCCACGACGGCGGGCGCCTCCCGGGCGGGGCTGAACGCCGCCCGCTCGTCATCGCCGAACAGGTGCACCTTGCCATAACTGAGCAGGGTGGCGCCGCTGGCGTCCAGGAGGGTTGCGCTGATCTGCCAGTCACCCTGCCCGGTAACCCGCGGGAGGCTGTAGACCAGCCCGATGCCATTACTGCGCGCAATGCCCGCCATCCGCTCCTGGAGTTCCGGCAGCAGGGAAGGATCCAGGCCGGAACGCACCCTGCGGGGAGCATAGCCCACGGGAAAAAGCTCGGGCGTCACCAGGACGGCCGCCCCGCGGGCTGCCGCGGTCCGGGCAGCAGCGTCGATTGCGCGGCAATTCGCCTCCACGTCAAGGACCACAGAGTTTTCCTGCAGGAGTGCCAGCAGCACTGCTACCACCTTCCTTCGTTGGAGCGGCCACGGAACAGGCCTTCCTCCAGCCTAGCGATGCCCTGGCGGCGCAATCGGGGCTGTTTGCACCCCTGCGGGCGGCAGCGGGGTCAGATTGTCCTGGTTCCCTCATTCCGGACCGAAACCGCCTCTTGCGTTAACTTCTTGACTACAAGAGCCGGGATAGGGCAATCTTCTTAGCATGTCCGCAACCCCGCGCTCAACGAGGAGCAAGCAACAAAATCCGGGATCGCAGTCCGCGCTGCGCCAGCTGAACCAGCAACGGATCATCGAAACCCTGATGGGCGGACCGGCCACGCAGGCTGAACTCGCCCGCCAGACCGGCCTCTCCACCGCAACGGTGTCCAACATCGTCAAAATCATGCTGGACTCCGGCCTTGCCTCGGCAGAACCAATCACCAGCTCCGGCCGCCGCGCATTGAACGTCAGGCTCAACAGCAACGGCGCCGTCGCTGTGGGAATCGACTTCGGGCGGCGCCACCTCCGGGTGGTGCTGGCCTCCCTCAGTTACCACGTCATCGCCGAGGAATCCGTGATGCTTCCGCTCGGCCACCAGGCTGAAGAAGGCATCCGGGCCGCCGTGGCCCTGCTGGACAAACTGCTGCGGGAGAGCGGCATCGAGCGCAGCGCCGTGGTGGGTGCCGGCGTCGGAATTCCCGGCCCTATAGACCGGCGCACCGGAACCGTGGCCCAAGGCGCCATCCTCCCGGAGTGGGTGGGGATCAACATCCTTCAGTATCTTGAGGAGACGCTGCAGATCCCCGTGTTCGTTGATAACGACGCGAACCTGGGCGCCTGGTCCGAGGTCACGTGGGGACAGCATTCAGGGGTCAGCAACCTCATGTTCCTGAAGATCGGATCGGGCATCGGCGCGGGCCTGATCCTCAACGGGGCCCCCTATTACGGAAACGTCGGCATCACAGGCGAAATAGGCCATGCCACCATCCACGAGCAGGGCCTCGTGTGCCGCTGCGGCAACCGTGGATGCCTGGAGACCATTGCCTCCACCACCACCATGATCGAACTCCTCAGCCGGGGCGAGGACAGGCCCCTGACGCCCGCGGATATCGTCAAGAAGGCCCTCAACCGGGACCCCGCGACGCTCCGGGTGGTGGACGATGCCGGGCTCTCAGTCGGCCGCGCACTGGGCAACGTCGCCAACCTGATCAACCCCGAAGTCATTGTGGTGGGAGGGCCGCTCGCGGGCCTTGGCGACATCCTGCTGGACCCCATCAGGCGCGGCCTGGTGAGGCACGCCGTCCCGGTGATCGGGGAAACCACCACCCTGGCCATGTCCTCCCTGGGCGACCGCGCCGAGGCCCTCGGGGCGGCTGCTTTGGTGTTCCAGCACGCCGGGATACGGAAAACCTAGACCGTTTCGTTACCCGCCGATTGCGTTAAAGACTTGACGACAATAGGCGTGATCCAGTTTACTTTTGGATCAGACGGCCCTGCGCTTTGCCGGCCGGACAAAGAAGTCATTGCATTGGAGGGTTAGGGTTCATGACGTCCCAGACCACGCAAACGGAACCGATCATCCTTGAGATGAGGTCCATCACCAAGGAATTCCCGGGCGTTAAAGCGTTGGATAACGTGAGCCTGCGGGTCAAAGCCGCGGAGATCCACGCAATCTGCGGCGAGAACGGTGCAGGCAAGTCCACCCTGATGAAGGTCCTCTCGGGCGTCTACCCGTACGGCAGCTACGACGGCGACATCGTCTACCAGGGCCAGGTGCAGCAGTTCAAGGACATCAGGGCCAGCGAACACGCCGGCATCGTGATCATCCACCAGGAACTGGCGCTCATCCCCGAGCTGTCCATCATGGAAAACATCTTCCTGGGCAACGAGCCCACCAAGCGCGGCGTCATCAACTGGGCTGAAGCCCGGCTGCGCTCCCTGGACCTGCTGGCCAGGGTGGGCCTGCGCGAGGACCCCGATACCCCCATCAAGGAAATCGGCGTCGGCAAGCAGCAGCTGGTGGAAATCGCCAAGGCGCTGAACAAGTCCGTGAAGATCCTCATCCTGGACGAGCCCACCGCGGCTCTGAACGAATCTGATTCCCAGCACCTGCTGGACCTGATGCTCGGCCTGAAGGCCAAGGGCATCACGTCCATCATCATTTCCCACAAGCTGAACGAGATCGAACAGATCGCCGATTCCATCACCATCATCCGCGACGGCAAGTCCATCGAAACGCTGAACGTCAAGGCTGACGGCGTGGACGAGGACCGGATCATCAAGGGCATGGTGGGGCGCACGCTGGAGTCCCGTTTTCCGGACCATACGCCCAACATCGGCGAGGTGTTCTTCGAAGTCAAGGACTGGACCGTGGGCCATCCCAACGTGGCGGACCGGCTGGTGTGCAAGGACTCGAGCTTCTTCGTCCGCCGCGGGGAGATCGTCGGCTTCGCCGGGCTCATGGGCGCGGGACGCACCGAGCTGGCACGATCAGTCTTCGGCCGGTCCTACGGCCGCTTCATCGACGGCCACATCTACAAGGACGGCAAGGAGATCACCCTCAAGTCAGTGCGCCAGGCCATCGACGCCGGTTTGGGCTACGTCACCGAGGACCGCAAGTCCCTGGGACTGAACCTGCTCGATGACATCAAGACCACCACGGTGGCAGCGAACCTGCGGAAGATCAGCCACAACTCGGTGGTGGACCTGAACCAGGAATTCACTGTGGCGGAGCAGTACCGCAAGTCACTGCGCACGAAAACCCCGTCCGTGGAGGAAGGCGTGGCCAAGCTCTCCGGCGGCAACCAGCAGAAGGTGGTCCTCGCCAAGTGGATGTTCACCGACCCCGACCTGCTGATCCTGGACGAACCGACCCGCGGCATTGATGTTGGCGCCAAGTACGAGATCTACGGCATCATCCAGCAGCTTGCCAACCAGGGCAAGGGAGTCATTGTCATTTCCTCGGAACTCCCCGAGCTCCTGGGCCTGTCCGACCGCATCTACACGATTTTCGAAGGCGCCATCACAGGTGTCCTGAACAAAGACGAGGCCAGCCAGGAAAGCCTGATGAAACTGATGACCTCCGCCCGCAAAGCCGACGCCGCCTGACCCTCTGGATCATCCCAGAACCTTCCGGACACAAGGACTGACACCATGAACGCCCTCAAAAAGCTGTTTGGCGGAAACACCCGCCAATTCGGCATGATCTTCGCCCTGGTTGCACTGATCGTCTTTTTCCAGATCGCCACCGACGGCCGGACCCTCACCCCCGGCAACGTCATCAACCTCTTCAACGGCAACTCCTACATCCTGATCCTCGCCATCGGCATGGTCCTGGTGATCATCGCGGGGCACATTGACCTGTCCGTGGGCTCCATTGCAGCCTTCGTGGGGGTCACGGTTGCCCTGGCCATCCGGGACTGGGGCATCCCCTGGTATGCCGGGGTACTTCTGGGCCTGGCTCTTGGAGCGCTGATCGGCGCCTGGCAGGGCTGGTGGGTGGCCTATGTGGGGATACCCGCCTTCATTGTGACCCTCGCCGGTATGCTGCTGTTCCGCGGCTTCAACCAGTTCGTCGGCAAGTCCAACACCATCCCCGTTCCGGCCGACTTCCAGTACCTCGGTTCCGGCTACCTCCCGGAAGTGGGACCCAATACAGGCTTCAACAACCTGACCCTGCTGCTGGGCATCGCTGCCGCGGCATTTGTGGTGGTTGGCGAACTGCGGTCCCGCGCCCGGGCCAAGGCATTGGGCGCCGAGGTTCCGGAAATGTGGGTCACCGCGCTGAAGCTGGTCCTGATCTGCGGTGCCATCCTCTACGCCACGTACCTGTTCGCCACCGGCCGGCCCGGCACGTCGTTCCCGATTCCCGGCCTGATCCTGGCCGTCCTGGTGCTGATCTACGGCTTCATTTCGTCACGCACCGTCCTGGGCCGCCACGTCTACGCCGTCGGCGGCAACCGCCACGCGGCCGAACTCTCCGGCGTCCAGTCCAAGAAGGTCAACTTCCTGGTCATGATGAACATGTCCATCCTGGCCGGCCTGGCCGGCATGATCTTCGTAGGACGCTCCACCGCATCGGGGCCCTTTGACGGGGTCGGCTGGGAACTGGACGCCATCGCGGCCGTCTTCATCGGCGGCGCAGCAGTGACCGGCGGCGTGGGAACCGTCGTCGGCTCCATCATCGGCGGCCTGGTCATGGCTGTGCTGAACAACGGCCTCCAGCTCCTCGGCGTCGGCGCCGACCTCACCCAGATCATCAAGGGCCTGGTGCTCCTGATCGCCGTCGCCTTCGACGTCTACAACAAGAGCCAGGGCAAGAAGTCGATCATCGGCCTGCTCACCCAGAACTTCAACCGCAGGCAGGGGCCCTCCAACCCCAACCAGCCGGACGAGACCACCTCCACGAAGGAAGCGATCGCCAGGGAAGCCTGAGCCTTGCGGCCTGAATAGCGTTACACCACCACAAAGAAAGAGAACCAACAATGCGAATGATTGGTAAAGCAGGAAAGGCAGCAGCGGTCGCTGCCATCGCAGCACTGGCGCTGACGGGCTGCGGACGGTCTGAGACCTCCACAGGCGGCGGCACCGAGGGCGCCGGCGGCTTCGAGCAGGACTCCGCCATCGGCGTCGCGCTTCCGCAGAAGACCAGTGAAAACTGGGTCCTTGCGGAGAGGCTGTTCAACGAAGGCCTCACCGAGGCCGGATTCAAGCCTGACGTACAGTTCGCCAACGGCGGCGTGTCCGAACAGCAGAACCAGATCAGCGCCATGGTCACCAAGGGCGCCAAGGTCATCATCGTGGGTGCCATCGACGGCTCCCAGCTGGGCACCCAGCTCAAGCAGGCCAAAGACTCCGGCGCCACGATCATCGCCTACGACCGCCTGCTGCTGAACACCGAAAACGTGGACTACTACGTGGCCTACGACAACTTCAAGGTGGGCGAGCTCCAGGGCCAGGCCCTGCTGGAAGGCCTCGAAGAGAAGAAGGGCGAAGGTCCCTACAACGTCGAACTCTTCGCAGGCTCCCCGGACGATGCCAACGCCAAGGTCTTCTTCGACGGCGCCATGAGCGTCCTGCAGCCGAAGATCGACGACGGCACGCTCAAGGTCCTCTCCGGCCAGACCAGCTTCGAGCAGGCTGTGACCCAGGGCTGGAAGGCTGAAAACGCCCAGCGCCGCGCAGACACCCTGCTCACCGGCAGTTACTCCAGCGAGTCCCTGGACGGTGTCCTGTCCCCGAACGACACCCTGGCCCGCGCAGTCCTGACCTCCGTCAAGGCAGCAGGCAAGGAGCTTCCCGTCGTCACCGGCCAGGACTCCGAGGTTGAGTCCGTCAAGTCCATCATTGCGGGCGAGCAGTACTCCACCATCAACAAGGACACCCGCAAGCTCGTTGAGCACGCCATCACCATGGTGAAGGATCTCCAGGCCGGCAACGAACTGGAAATCAACGACGAGAACTCCTACAACAACGGTGTGAAGACTGTTCCGGCCTACCTGCTGGAGCCGGTCATCGTCACCGCTGCGAACGTCAAGACCGCTTACGAAGGCGACCCGGTTCTCGAGCCGATCACCAAGTAGCCATCTGCAAGCAGAACGCCCGGTCCCCTGTTGGGGGCCGGGCGTTCCTTGTGCCTGGCCGTCCTTCGTTCTACTGCTTAACGGTGAGGACCCCCGGACCCGTGAAGTGCAGCGCGTGGTTCCGCACCGCCTGGGGCGTTGCGAATGCCTTGTAGTTGTATGCATCCGCAGGGTCCCAGCCGACGTCGGTGCTGAAGTCCCAGCCCGTCCAGTCCGGGGCAGGCTCTCCGTTGAACTCCGCCTCCGCCAGGGCCTCCGCGCGGTTCTGCTCGAAGGATGCCTGCGCCACGGCATTGAGGTCAGCCTCCTCACCGTTGAACCAGGACCCGATGTCCTTGAAACGGTGTCCGTTGTAGCTGCTCACCATGATTGATTCGTCAGCCCCGGGTCCGGTGTAGACGAAGGCGTTGCGCTCGGAGAAAATCCGCGACTCGTAGCCTGCACCCAGGAAGTAGCTGTTACCACCCTGGCCCTCGCTGATCATAGGGTACTGCGGGTGTTCTGTGCTGGCCACAAAGTAGTTGTTCAGCACATGGACTTTCCCGAACCGCACCCGCGGACCGCGTTGCTGGATATTTTCGAGGTGGTTGCCGATGTAGCTGACGCGGAGTTTCCCGCCGTCCTTGTCCACATGTTCGTCACCTGACCCGAGCAGCATGGTCTTGTCATGGTTGTACAGCTTGCTGTTGGAGACGGTCACGTAGTCGGTGCCGTCCTTGAGGTCCAAAAGGCCGTCGTGCCGGTTGGCCGGCTTCCCGTTAGGCCCGATCGGTGCCTCGCTGTCGGGGAACCTCCCATCGGTCAGCCGGACATGGTCTATCCATAGATGGTCGGAGGTAACGGAAGAGACTGCATCGAACCTCGCGTTCCAGGCGCCATCACCGTCGTCAGGGGACCAGGTGCTGAAGAAGTCCACGGGCGCTTCCACGCTGAGGTTGCGCATCACCACATTGGTGGCACTGAGGATTACGATGTTGGCGCCAACGAAACCTGAGTCGGCGCCGAGTCCAATCAGGGTGGTGTTGCTGGGCAGACTTACTTCGATCTGCCGCTTCATGTTGTTGCTGCCGGTCTGCCGGAGCTGCCTCTGCTTCTTGCAGTATTCATAGGTCTGGTCGCTCCAGACCTTTCCCTCCGGCCCAAAGCAGGAAATGTACTTGTTGATGTCATACCCCGGGGCGTAGTCCTGCTCCCCCAGGATTCGGCCATCGGGCGCCTGGTTGCCGTCGATGGTCCCGTTGACGTAGACGATCTTGGGAGCCTTGGGGTCGCCGTTGTTTGCCAGCGCAGCCTTAAGTCCGGCCAGGGTGTTGACTTCGTAGCGGCTTTCGGCGGGGGCGCCGGCGCCGCCGTTCGTACCACTTCCGACGGCGGCCCAGCCCGTGGGTGCCGCGTCATCGGCCCGGATAATGCCTCCTCCGGTCCGTGCCGGGCTTGCGGGCGCCATACCGGCGGCTGCCGGTGCGGCCACTGCCAGCCCCGCTGCCAGCGCAAGAGCTGATCCGGAAGCGGCTACTCCGGCTCCGAGGCGGAACCTGGTCCGGACCTGTGGACTTCTGTTGTGTGTTGTGGACGTCATTGGCCTTTTTTCCGGCATGCCAAACAGACCACATGCCTAGGTGGGTGCGGATCGTGGGAAGGTAGTTACCGCGTAAGAAAGCGGTTTCTAGCGGCGGTTCTCTATTCTTACGTGCCCCGCGACAATGCTGTCAAGGGTTTGTCACAACCAGCTGCCATGCATTTCCAAGAGTTAACCGACGCTCTTGCACTTACTGCAGGTCATAACTGAACCCTCGCTCACCTCAATGAGAGGATGGTCACCATGAGTGCCCCCATCGCCAAGCCGTGGCTGTCCAGCCAGTCCGACCAGGACCCCCGTTCCGCTACCGGTTCTCCCCTGCGCTGGGGGATCATCGCCACGGGCGGTATCGCCCGCTCGGTGTCGCAGGACCTGGCCCTGCTGGCGGACGCCGAGCTGTCTGCCGTCAGTTCACGCGGCCAGGACACGGCGGATGCCTTTGCGGTGGCCTACGACTTCGCGAAGGCTTACGGTGACGACGGCGGCGTGCCCGGCTACCAGCGGCTGCTCGCGGACGAGCACGTGGACGTCGTCTACGTGGCGACGCCCCATGCCCAGCACCACGAAATCGTCCTCGCCGCGCTCAACGCCGGCAAGCACGTCCTGTGCGAAAAGGCCTTCACCATTAACGCCCGGGAAGCGTCCGAGCTCATCGACGTTGCCAGGAGCCGCAACCTGTTCCTCATGGAAGCGGTGTGGAGCCGTTTCCTGCCGAGCATGCAGCGGGCGTTCGAGATTGCCGCGTCCGGCGAGCTCGGCGACATTTATTGGGTCACGGCAGACCTTGGTTTCCCGGCCCCCTACTCCCCTACCGCCAGGCTGTGGGCCAGAAAGGACGGCGGCGGCGCGCTGCTGGATCTTTCGGTTTACCCACTCCTGTGGGCGCTGGGCACTCTCGGCTTTCCGCAGACCGTGAGTGCCACCGGGTTCATCAATGACGACGGTGTGGACGCCCAGAACGCGCTGACGTTGGGATACAACCACGGGGCGCAGGTGCAGCTTACGTCCTCGCTGCTGGCGCATGGTCCCCGGACCGCCACAGTGGCCGGAAGCCTTGGCTTCCTTCAAAGCGTGGGCTCCATTAATAATCCCGGTGAACTGACGGTATCAACAGGCTGGGACTCCCGCAGGACCGAAGCCTTTGAATCGGTGGGCCGAGGATACGTGTACGAGCTGCGCGAAGTAACCCGCTGCATCCAGCAGGGCCTAACGGAAAGCCCGGTGATGCCGCTGGAGGACACCCTGAATACAATGCGGCTCTTTGATGGCGTCCGTGCGCAGCTCGGTGTCAGCTATCCGAACGACCGGCACTGAGCCTCGCACCGGGAAGCTTCGCTCCAACGTCACGTATGACCAGTTCCGGCGGCTCTGTTATTCCTGAGATGTGAAGTTTTCAGTTTTGTCGAGTTGTTTGAGCAGGCCCTAGACTTCCTGCAACATTCGGTCTTAGGCTGTAGCCATCGTCGAATGCATCAGTACTGGGGGTGGTACGCATGGCTGGTAGTCGCTCGCCGTGGCGTGCCCTTCGTCCTGTGTTCCTTGCAGGCGCCGCCACCCTCACCTGGCTGACCTTTTCGGCGTCAGCTGCTTCGGCAGACACGCTGCAGGATGCAACTTCCCTGTTGGGGGGCGTCACCGGTTCAGTATCTTCGGTGGCGGAAGAGCTGCCCCTTTCCGTAGCCAGTCTTGCTGATCCCGCACCCGCCGCCTCAGCACCGGCGCCGGACTCGTCGACTGGGCTGCTGCAGCCCCTGGCGGGAGAGGTTTCCGGGCTTGCGGACCAGATTGTTTCGTCGGTACCTTTCGTAAACAACGTCATCCCTGCGGGAACGGTGTCCGTCGTAGCTGTTCCAGTCGCCGAATCCGTAGACATGGCGGTGACGGAAGCAGTGGAAGCTGTTATTCAACCTGTGACCGAAATACTTCCGGTCCTCGAGCCGGCCCTGCAGCCCGTTGAAGACCTGGTATCCGCCGGGCCAGGACTTCCTGAGCCCCCCGTGGCAGTTCCTGATGATATGGCGCCGTCTGCAGCCGTGCCCGGCGCGATACAGGCCCTTGCTCCAACCAGCGTGGCTGTGGCGACGGCACCTGCGGCATCGGCTGAACCAGCCTCCACCGGCATTTTTGAGGTCCCAGGAACCGGCACCCCCGCAGCGGGTCCGGTGGACGTAGCCACCACTTACGTGGCACTTCAAACTGCGGTTTTGGTACCCAATGTCAGCGAGGGGCAGCCGGGGGCGGCAGACCCATCGACCGCCCCTGCCCAGGCTCCTCCCGCCCCTGGCTCCGCCACGGGAAGCAGCACAACTTCTGCCGCTTCCTCCGGGGCGGCGGCATGGCTAAGCCCCTTTGACCTCAACCTTCCTACCACCGGTGGTGTCCTTGCCGGCGAGTTCTCCGAGCATGCCCCCGCACCGGTGTCTTTCGACCCCGGTTCATCTCCTGACTAGTTGACGCCCGCCTGCCCTTGCGGCAGAAAACGGCCATCCGGGTTGCTGCTGAGCAGCCTGTACTCAACTTTTCAGGAGACATCACCATGAACTCGAACCTCCGCCGGGGAATGCTCGGCACCCTCTTTGCAGGCGGGCTCCTAGCCCTCAGTTGCACTGCGGCAAATGCCGCGGACACCACCAGTGGATCGGACCTTTCCGCATCCGCCCTCATCTCGGCGGCGGCGTCCGTTGACTCGACGTCGTTGGGCCAGCTGGGTGACCCAACGCCGTCCGTTTCAGCTGACGCTGCCGTCGCAGCCGACGTTGCGCTTGGAGGTGCCACCGGCGCGACAACGGACGCCACCGGCCTCGCCGCGGCGGTCGTCGTCGCCGCCGATGCCACCATTGGCGGCACCGGCACCACCGGCGAACTCGTAGATGCCAACATCGACGCCACCATTGGCGGCACCGGCACCAGCGGCGACCTCGTCGACACCAACGTCAACCTCACCATCGGCGGCAACAACACCGGCACAACCGGCGAACTCGTGGACGCCAATATCGATGCCATCGTCGGCGGCACCGGCACCGGCACCACCGGGGAACTCGTGGATGCCAACGCCGACCTCACCATCGGCGGCATTGGCACCACCGGCAACGGTGAACTTATCGACGCCAACGTCGATGCCACGATCGGCGGAAACACCGGCACCACCGGTGAACTCGCCGACGCCAACATCGACCTCACCATCGGCGGCAACAGCACTACCGGCGGCAACGGTGAACTCGCCGACGCCAACGTTGACCTCACGATTGGCGGTAACAGCACCACCGGCGGCAGCGGCGCGATTATCGATTCCAACGTTGACCTCATCATCGGTGGAACCCGCACTACCGACGCCGAAAACCCGGGAACGGGAACACCGGGAACCGACAACCCCGGCACCACCGACCCGGGTAACGGCACCACGGACGGTGTCGGCACTGTTGACCCAGGGGCCACGGATCCCGGCGCTGACAACGGAACCACGGGGACTACGGGCACCCCGGGCAACGGAAGTGGCACTGGCGCCCTGACCGACGGAGTCTCCACAGCACCTGCCGCAGGATCCACCGCAGTTGGCGGTGCCATTGCTGTGGACACCCGTGCAAGCAGCGGCACCGGCAGCACCCCGGCCCAAGGGGCCACTGCTTTGGCAAACACGGGTGTGGATGCCTCCCTGGCGCCCCTCGCCCTCCTGCTTCTGGTGGCAGGACTCCTGATGCTTCGTAAGCGGAAGCTGTCGTAGCGCCGGCCACCTGCTGACAGTGCCTGCACCACGCGCCTGAAGCGGCTGCAACGGAGCGGGCTGAAGGAAAGGAGGTCCGCAAAACACCACACCAAGACCACGTACAACATGTATTCAGCACACATGTCCTTGTGAACGGTGGTCCGGCGGCGAAAGCACACCTTTGCCGCCGGACCACCGGTGTGCGGCAGCTCGGCGGCCCCGGGTGAATCGTCCCTTTACTCCACCGCCCGTATAATTTGAGGTACGACAGTGCCGCAGCGCACCGGGAGGAACGGGTCATGGTGGCGGAATCGCCTAGCTCCATCAAGAATGAAGTGGTCGGCGGACGTTACCGGTTGGGTGAGGTGATTGGCCGCGGCGGTATGTCGTCGGTCTACTGTGCCCGGGACGAAAATCTGGGCCGCGACGTGGCACTCAAGCTCTTCGCTCCCCAAGCCCCGGACGCCGATGAACTCAAGCGCCAGGAAGCGGAGATCCAGCTTCTGGCAACCCTGAACCACCCCGGCCTGGTGACGCTGTTCGACGCCGGGATCGATACCCGCATCCCTGACGAGCCAAGGCCCTTCCTGACCATGGAACTCGTGGAGGGACAGGACCTGCGTGCCCGGATCCGGCACAGCACCGTACCGCTGGAGGAACTGGCGGTCATCGGTGCCGGCATCGCCGACGCCCTGGCGTACGTCCACGGCCTCGGCGTTATCCACCGTGACATCAAGCCCGGCAATATCCTGCTGGTCCAGATCCGCCCCGGTGAACCGCTGCGGCCCAAGCTCACGGACTTTGGCATCGCCCGGATCGTGGACGCAACCCGGTTGACCGCAACGGGAACCATGGTGGGCACAGCTGCCTATCTCAGTCCCGAGCAGGCGCTCGGCAAGCCACTCGGCCCCTCCACGGACATCTACTCCCTCGGCCTGGTGCTGCTCGAATGCATCAAAGGCACCGTGGAATACCCTGGCAGCGCGGTGGAATCTGCGGTGGCGCGCCTGCACCGCGCACCGGAAATCCCCGAGGACCTGCCCGCCGAATGGGCTGACCTCATCCGGTCCATGACCGCCATCGAACCACTCGAACGGCCCGCCGCCGCGGACATCGAAACGGCCTTGCGGCAGGCGTTGGTTTCACCCGCATCCACGCCGGGTGAACTTGCCCCGGAGACCACCAGGGTGCTGCCCGCGATGCCCTTCCACCCGCCGTCCATCACCGCCGAGGAATCCGTAGATGAGCTGCGGGAAGCGGCAGGCCCGAATGCTTCCCTCGCTGTTGGGCAAGTTCCGGGAACCGCGCACGAAGCCCTCAACCAGGACCGGGCGAAGGACAGCAAGAAGCGGACAAAGCGGTTCTGGCTCGCGGCGGTCCTGGCCCTCGTGGTGGTGGCGGCCGCGGTGGCTGCAGCGCTGATGACCCTGTCAGCCCAGTCGCCGCCCGACGTCGTGCCTTACCCCACGGTGACGGGTGTCCTGGGCGAGCACCTTGAGGAACTTCAGAAGAGCGTGGAACCGTGAGGCTGAGCTTTGCCGGTGGACGCGCGTCCGTGCTCGCATGCTCCGGTGCCTTCGTGGCGGCCGCGCTGCTGAGCGGCTGCGGCACAACGGAGGCCGGCCTCGAGCGCGAGGCGGCACGGCAGCTTCAGGCACGCGTCCTCGAGGTGACCCAGGCGTCGTCGGAGAACGACCCCGCCGCCGCCTTGCGGGCGTTGGAGGGGCTTGAAGCCGAACTGGAAGCGGCGCAGTCTGCAGGCCAGATTTCGGAGGAACGACGCCGGAGCATCACCACGATCGCTACGGCCGTCCGTGCAGACCTTAACGAAGCGATCGCAGCGGCGGAGAAGGCGGCGGCGAACAAGGCAGCCGAAGAGGCACGGATCGCTGAGGAACAGGCCGCAGCGGCCACTCCCCCGCCAGCCGTCGAGGTCCCGGTCCCCGCGCCAGCCCCTGCGCCAGCGCCGGAAGGCGAGAAGGACAACGACAAGAAGGACAACGAGGGCAAGCGCAAAGGCAACGACTGACGCCACATGCGGAAGGGAGCACCCCGTCATGACGACGGCGGCGCTCCCCTCCGGAAAATGGCCTTACCGGGCGGTGCCCGTGTCAGCCAATGAGGCGTCAGCCGGCTGCTGCGTCAGCGGCCACGCCCGTTCAGGATTGGGCCGGTGATGCCGGGAACCGCTCCCACACCCTGTGGGCTGCCAGCAGGGCCGTCAGCTTAGAGACCAGTGACTCGGCGTCGCTCGCGGACACGATGCCCGGGGTGTCCTGCGGAATGCCCGCTGCGGCCAGGGCTTCGGCGCCGGAATCCCAGGTACCGATTGCCTTAGCGTGCCGGTACGCTTCCGTGAGCAGCAGCGCTGCCCGCGGGTCGGAGGCGCCGCCGGGAGCGCCGGCCTTGGCATCCAGTCCGGGCGCGGCATCGGGAGCCGGCGCGGCGGCCGCCGCAACGATGACGGCGTCGAACTCGGTGGAACGTGCGGTAAGGTAGGTCCGCTGGACGGGGACCCCGCCGTCGTTCTCGGGTCCAAGGAAGCCACCCGCCGGGGCGATGACCAGCGGGACGATGCCTTCCGCATCCAGCGCCTTCCGTGCCGCATTCACGGCTGCCAGGTCGCTGTCCGCGTCGGCAAGGATGCCCACAACCCTGCCGGCGACCGGCCAGGTCCCGCCTATCTGGGACAGCGCGGGGCTGGGGTCTGAGTCCGCTACCTGTTCTGTTGCCTCCGGTGCGGGAAGGCCCAGACCCTTGGCGACGGCGGCACACAGCTCCGCGTCCACGTTGGCCAGGGCCGCGAGCTGGCGTTCGCGGATGGACTTCTCGTAGCACTTGCCCAGTTCGAACGTGTAGGCCTGGATGACGTGGTCCCGCTCCACCGGGCTGAGGCTGCGGAAGAAGAGCCGTGCCTGGCTGAAGTGGTCGTCAAAGGACGCCGGGTTCTTCCGCTCCTTGATGGATGCGGCCAGTTCCTCCGGCACGTCGATAAAAGCCCCCACGTCCTGGCCAGCCAGGAACGGGCAGCCGCCGTCAAGCGAGTTGGGGCGGTAAGGGGCCGCTCCGCCATGGACCGCCTGCTGGTGCATGCCGTCGCGCAGCATGTCGTTCACCGGGGCCTGCGGCCGGTTGATGGGGATCTGGGCGAAGTTCGGCCCGCCCAGCCTGGAGATCTGGGTGTCCAGGTAGGAGAACAGCCGCACCTGCAGCAGCGGATCATTCGTGACGTCGATGCCGGGCACCAGATGGCCGGGGTGGAAGGCCACCTGCTCGGTTTCAGCGAAGTAGTTGGTCGGGTTGGCGTTGAGAGTCATGATGCCGATGGGCTGGACGGGGGCCAGTTCCTCGGGGACGAACTTGGTGGGATCCAGCAGGTCGATGCCTTCGAACATCTGGTCTTCAGTGTCGGGGAAGGTCTGGACGCCGAGTTCCCACTCAGGGAAGGCGCCTGCCTCGATCGCGTCCGCCAGGTCCCGGCGGTGGAAGTCAGGATCCATGCCATTGATGATCTGGGCTTCTTCCCACACCAGCGAGTGGACACCCTGCTTCGGCTTCCAGTGGAACTTCACCAGGGTGGTCCTGCCCTCGGCGTTCACAAACCTGAACGTGTGCACGCCGAAGCCTTCCATGGTCCGGAACGAACGCGGGATGCCGCGATCGGACATGTTCCACATGGTGTGGGCCTGCGCCTCGGTGTGCAGGGAAACGAAGTCCCAGAAGGTGTCATGGGCGCTCTGGGCCTGCGGGATCTCCCGGTCCGGGTGCGGCTTCGCGGCATGGACGATGTCCGGGAACTTGATGCCGTCCTGGATGAAGAAGACCGGGATGTTGTTGCCGACGAGGTCATACGTGCCCTCGTCCGTGTAGAACTTGGTGGAGAAGCCGCGGGTGTCGCGGACCGTGTCCGCGGAGCCGCGGGAGCCGAGCACGGTTGAGAAACGGACAAAGACGGGCGTCTCCACGTCCTTGGCCAGGAAGCCCGCACGGGTGATGTTGGACGCGGTCCCGTAGGAGCGGAACACACCGTGGGCTCCCGCCCCGCGGGCGTGAACCACACGCTCGGGAATGCGCTCATGGTCAAAGTGGGTGATCTTTTCGCGCAGGTGATGGTCCTGCAGCAGGATGGGTCCGCGGGAACCTGCCTTCAGCGAGTGGTCCGTATCGCCAAGGCGAAGCCCCTGCGCGGTGGTCAGGTACTGGCCGGACTGGGCACGGGCAGTAGCCGGCGCGCCGGTGGGGCTTCCCGTCGGCGACACAGCCTCAGGGGCCTGCTGGTCCGGCTTCGGAGGCAGCGGCTCGCGTGGGGTGGTAGGTTCCTGGAGGCTGGCAGGTTCGCTGGCGGGGACGCCGGGAATCTGGATGTTGCTGTCTTCTGGCACGATTTTTTCTCCTCAGGATCGGCAACGTCAGCAGTCATCGGCGCAAACCGATATACTAAGCGTACTTAGTACCCTAGCAACGATTCCTGCGGCCACAAGCTCTGCGCCTACCCTGAAAACACAAAGCGGCGTTCCGGACATCCGGAACGCCGCTTTGCTGCAGTCCTAGCTCAGGGTTGCAATGACCTTGTTAAGTGTTGCCGAAGGACGCATCACCGCAGTTGCCTTGGCATCGTCCGGGCGGTAGTAGCCGCCGATGTCCACCGGCGAGCCCTGGACCTCAGCCAGCTCGCCGACGATCGCCTCTTCCTTGGCGGAAAGCTCTCCGGCGATGGAGCTGAAGGAGGCCGCCAGGTCGGCGTCGTCCGTCTGCTTGGCCAGTTCCTCAGCCCAGTAGCGGGCCAGGAAGTAGTGGCTGCCGCGGTTGTCCAGCTCGCCGGCACGGCGGCTTGGCGACTTGTTCTCCAGCAGGAACGTCCCGGTGGCGCGGTCCAGGGTGTCGGCCAAGACCTGCGCGCGGGCGTTGTTGGTGGTGGTGGCCAGGTGCTCGAAGCTGACAGCCAGGGCCAGGAACTCGCCCAGGCTGTCCCAGCGCAGGTGGTTTTCCTTGAGCAGCTGCTGGACGTGCTTGGGGGCAGACCCGCCGGCGCCGGTTTCGAACAGGCCGCCGCCGTTCATCAGCGGAACAACGGAGAGCATCTTGGCGCTGGTGCCCAGCTCGAGGATGGGGAACAGGTCCGTGAGGTAGTCGCGGAGCACGTTGCCGGACACCGAGATGGTGTCCTCCCCCTTGCGGATGCGGTCCAGGGTGAAAGCGATCGCCTTGACCGGGGACATGATCTGGATGTCCAGGCCCTCGGTGTCGTGCTCTTTCAGGTACTCGTTGACCTTGGCGATGAGGTTGGCGTCGTGGGCGCGTTCCTCATCCAGCCAGAACACGGCCGGAGTCTTTGAGGCGCGGGCGCGGGTCACGGCCAGCTTGACCCAGTCGCGGATGGGCAGGTCCTTGGTCTGGCAGGCGCGCCAGATGTCGCCCTCGGAAACCTGGTGTTCAACCAGGACGTTCCCGGAGCCGTCAACGATCTGGACCGTTCCGGCTTCCTGGATTTCGAACGTCTTGTCGTGGCTGCCGTATTCTTCGGCGGCCTGCGCCATGAGGCCCACGTTCGGCACGGTGCCCATGGTGGTGGGATCGTAGGCGCCGTTGGCACGGCAGTCATCGATGACCACCTGGTAGATGCCGGCGTAGGAGCTGTCCGGCAGGACGGCCAGGGTGTCGGCTTCCTTGCCGTCCGGGCCCCACATGTGGCCGGAGCTGCGGATCATGGCGGGCATGGAGGCGTCCACGATCACGTCGCTGGGGACGTTCAGGGTGGTGATGCCCTTGTCCGAGTCCACCATGGCCAGCGAGGGACCATCTTCGAGGCCCTTCTTGATCAGGTTCTGCACGCCTTCGCGCACGTCCTCGGGCAGGTCCTCGAGGCTGCTCAGGATGGCGGCCAGGCCGTTGTTGGGGCTGATGCCGGCGGCGGAGAGCTGCTTGCCGTAGGTCTCGAACAGTTCGGAGAAGTAGGCCTTGACCACGTGGCCGAAGATGATGGGGTCCGAGACCTTCATCATGGTGGCCTTGAGGTGGGCGGAGAACAGCACGCCCTCTTCCTTGGCGCGGGCAACCTGCGCCTTCAGGAATTCGTCCAGGGCGGCGGCGCGCATCACGGTGCCGTCGATGACCTCACCGGCCAGGACAGGGAAGGCCTTCTTCAGGACCTTGACCGAGCCGTCCTCGCGGACCAGCTGGATGGCGATGGTGCCCTCGGACTCCACAACCACGGACTTCTCGTTGGAACGGAAGTCGTCCTGGCCCATGGTGGCCACGTTGGTCTTCGAGTCGGCAGTCCAGGCGCCCATGGAGTGCGGGTTCTGGCGTGCGTAGTTCTTGACGGACAGCGGTGCGCGGCGGTCCGAGTTGCCTTCACGCAGGACCGGGTTCACGGCGGAGCCCTTGATCTTGTCGTAGCGCGAGCGGATGGCCGTCTCCTCGTCCGAGGAGGGGTTGTCCGGGTAGTCCGGGAGGGCGTAGCCCTGTTCCTGCAGCTCGGCAATGGCGGCCTTCAGCTGCGGGATGGAAGCGCTGATGTTGGGCAGCTTGATGATGTTCGCTTCCGGCGTCTTTGCCAGCTCACCGAGTTCAGCAAGGGCGTCACCGATCTGCTGCTCGGGGGTCAGGTAGTCACCGAAGACGGCGATGATGCGGCCGGCGAGCGAAATGTCGCGGGTCTCCACCTCCACACCTGCTGTCGAGGCGAACGCCTCGATGATGGGCAGGAACGAATAGGTAGCCAGCATCGGCGCTTCGTCGGTGTGGGTGTAGATAATCTTGGACATGCGCGGGCGTCTCCCTGTGGGTCGGCTTGGTTGTGAAAATTCGGTCTATTTCACCATGTACAACTTACCCGAGCACAGGGATTTCACCCCTACCGGGACTGCCGCGTTACCCCGGCCCGGGCAGGATTACAGCGATGGAGAACGGACGACGCCGGCACGCACCTGGGGCGCCCATCCGCCGTCGCGCTTTCCTCACCTTGGCATCCCGGCAGGCCGCTGACGGCCATACATGATACGTCACTACTATTTACAAACTTGTCATATGGCGATAAATTCGCAGGGTCACTTCGCCCCTACCGGGGCCATCTCCCCGTTACGACAGGACAATAATGACTCGCACCAGGTCTCTGGCTACCGGCTTCCTGAGCCTCTCAGCCGCTGCCGTTCTGGCACTCACCTCCGCCGGCGGAGCCACCGCTGCTCCGGCGAAGGACAAGGCAAACCCCTCCGTCACCAGCACTGTCGTGGATGCCGCGGGCGTGGCCGACTACTGGACGGCCGACCGGATGCAGACCGCCATCCCCGGTGACGTCCTGGCGGGCAAAGCCCTGGAACGGGGCAACCGCTCAAGCGCAGGGCTGGTGGAAAAGGGCAAGAAGTCTGAGGTCAAGGCCACCAAGGGCAAGCCCACCATCGCGCAGAGCGAGGCGCCGGTAAAGCACATCGGCAAGGTCTTCTTCACCCTGGCTGGCTCGAACTACGTCTGCTCGGGCAACGCCGTGACCTCCGCCAATGAAAGCACCGTCTCCACGGCGGGCCACTGCCTCAACGAGGGGCCGGGAGCTTTCGCCACCAACTTCGCCTTTGTGCCGGCCTACGAGAACGGCGCCGAGCCCTACGGCAAGTGGACCGCCAAATCCCTCCACGCCCCCACCCAATGGAGCGCCAACGGGGACATGGCCTACGACACCGGCTTTGCCGTCATGAACACGCTGAACGGCCAGACCCTCACGGACGTCGTGGGCGGATCCGGCGTGGCGTTCAACGAGGCGCGCGGCCTCACCTACAAGTCCTTCGGCTACCCCGCAGCATCGCCCTTCAACGGCCAAACCCTCAAGAGCTGCACCGGAACGGCCACGAACGATCCCAACAACCCGAAGTTTGAAACCCAGGGCATCCCCTGCGACATGACTGGCGGTTCCTCCGGCGGCCCGTGGTTCATCGGCACCAGCTCCGCGGGCGTCCAGAACTCCGTCAACAGCTACGGCTACAACCGCTCCGCTGTGATGTACGGCCCGTACTGGGGATCCGTCATTCAGCAGACCTACGCCAGTGCAGCAGCCTCCTAAGGAGATCCCGTCCGGCCAGGACCCCGTCAGCCACGCCGAACTGGGCCAGACGCACGAGGAGATCCTCGAGTACTGGACGACGGAACGGATGGCGGAGGCCAAGCCCCGGGAGCTGCGGCTTCCGGAGGAGGGTCCGCGCCTCAAGCAGAGGGGCGCGGACGCTGGTGAAACGGCGTCCGGATCTTCTGAATAGACAAAGCCTGGAAACAACAACGGCGCCCGTCCCCTTCGCAGGGGGCGGGCGCCGTCGTCGTTAACTCATCGATTGCTCCGTAACTGCCGTTATCGGATGCGAAAACGGCAGGTACGGAGCAATCGGTGCCGGTGGGGATTAGTGGAAGAAGTGGCGTGCCCCGGTGAAGTACATGGTGACGCCGGCGGCGTTGGCCGCGGCGATGACTTCCTCATCCCGCACGGAACCGCCGGGCTGGACCACGGCGCGGACCCCGGCGTCGATCAGGATCTGCAGGCCGTCAGCGAACGGGAAGAACGCGTCGGAGGCTGCAACGGCGCCGCGGGCGCGGGCAGGTGCGCCGCTCGCGCTGGTGTTGGAGGCACCGCCGGGGGCATCGCCCCCACTGGCACTGTCGGACTCCACCGTCACGCCGAGGGTGTTGGCCCGCTCCACGGCCAGCCGGCAGGAGTCCAGGCGGTTGACCTGGCCCATGCCAATGCCCACGGCGGCGCCGTTCGAGGCGAGGAGGATAGCGTTGGACTTTGCGGCGCGGCAGGCGGTCCAGGCGAAGGCGAGGTCCGCGAGCGTCTTCTCGTCCGCGGCTTCACCCGCAGCCAGGGTCCAGTTGGCGGGGTTGTCGCCGTCGGCGTCCACCTTGTCGCTGACCTGGACCAGCATGCCGCCGGAGACCTGGCGGAACTCCGTGGGGTAGCGGCCGTAGCCTTCCGGCAGGGCGAGCAGGCGGATGTTCTTCTTCTTGGACAGGATCTCCACGGCCTCAGGCTCGAACCCCGGGGCGATGACAACCTCGGTGAAGATGTCCTTGACCGTGTTGGCCATGCCCGCCGTCACGGTGCGGTTGGCTGCGATGACGCCGCCGAATGCCGAGACGGGATCGCAGGAGTGGGCCTTGGCGTGGGCGTCGGCGATGGGATCCGCAGCATCTGCGGAACCCACAGCGACGCCGCAGGGGTTGGCGTGCTTGATGATGGCCACCGCCGGCTCGCTGAAATCGTAGGCGGCGCGCAGGGCAGCGTCCGCGTCGACAAAGTTGTTGTAGCTCATGGCCTTGCCGTGCAGCTGGTCAGCCTGGGCGATGCCCACCGGGGCCGCCTTGTCCGCGTACAGGGCAGCCTGCTGGTGCGGGTTCTCGCCGTAGCGCAGCACCTCGGAGCGCTCCAGGGACAGGCCGGCGTAGGCGGGCCAGTCGATGACGCCGTCGCCGTCCTCGTCGAGGAACTGGCTCGCGGTCCAGGTGGCCACGGCGTTGTCGTAGGAGGCCGTGTGGGCGAACGCCTTGGCGGCCAGCCGGCGTCGTGTCTTCAAATCAAAGCCGCCCTCAGCGGCCGCGGTGACCACCTGGCCGTAGAAGGCGGGGTCCACCACAATGGCGACGGCGGCGTGGTTCTTCGCTGCGGAGCGCACCATGGCGGGGCCTCCGATGTCGATCTGCTCGACGACGTCGTCCTGGCCAGCGCCGGACTTGACGGTTTCCACGAACGGGTAGAGGTTCACCACCACGAGGTCGAAGGGTTCGATCTCCATCTGGGTGAGTGTGTCCATGTGGGCTGCCACGCGGCGGTCCGCCAGTATGCCGCCGTGCACGCGCGGGTGCAGGGTCTTGACCCGGCCGTCCAGCATCTCCGGGGAACCTGTGACTTCCTCGACTTCCTGGACAGGGATGCCTGCGGCGGCAATCTTCTTGGCCGTGGAACCGGTGGACACGAGCTTCACTCCGGCTGCATGCAGGCCCTGCGCGAGCTCCTCCAGACCGGTCTTGTCGTAAACCGAGATCAGTGCCCGGCGGATGGGAACACGGTCGATGGATACGCGCTCATGCTGCGTGAAGCTCACAAATGTCTCCGTCTTATGTCGCGGAACAGTGCCGCGGTTGGTGGGGATACGGCCCAGTTTATCCCGAAGCGGTGGTTGCCCCGCGAGTCGGCCGGAGTGTGAACCCCCGTGGGCCCGGCTAAAGTTTTCCCAGGAGGCTGCGATGAATACTTACACCACTGTGCCGAGCGGCGAACAGGTGGTCCAGGAACTGCCCTGGCGATGGAAAGTCCAGGGCAAGATCTTTTTGATCGGCGGCCTCGGCTTCATGTTCGATGCCTGGGATGTGACCCTCAACGGCATCCTCATCCCTTTGCTCTCAACCCACTGGGCACTCTCCCCGGGCGAGGTGGCCTGGGTGGGCACCTCGAACCTGATCGGCATGGCCGTGGGCGCGTTCGTGTGGGGCACCATCGCCGACACCATCGGGCGCAAGAAGGCCTTCACGGCCACGCTGCTGATCTTTTCGCTCTTCACCGTGCTGGGCGCCTTCTCCCCCGACTTCATCTGGTTCTGCGTGTTCCGCTTCATGGCCGGGTTCGGCCTGGGCGGCTGCATCCCGGTGGACTACGCGCTGGTGGGTGAGTTCACCCCCCGCAAGCAGCGCGGCAAGGTCCTCACGGCGATGGACGGCTGGTGGCCGGTGGGGGCAGCCCTGGCAGGCTTTGTGTCCGCCGGGCTTGTGGCCCTGTACGGCGACTGGCGGCTGACCATGCTGGTGATGGTCCTGCCTGCCCTGCTGGTGTTCTGGGTCCGGCGCAGCGTTCCGGAGTCCCCGTTGTTCCTGATCCGCAAGGGCCGGCGCGAGGAGGCGGCCAAGGTGATCGACGGGCTGGTGGCCGCCACCGGAGCGGAACCCCGCGCCTACAGCCTGCCCGATGCCAAGGAAGTGCCGCGGCTCTCGGCCGGCAGCGCCTGGCACCAGTTGCGGCTGGTCTGGCAGTTCAACTGGAAAATTACTGCCACCGCCTGGGCCCTGTTTTTCAGCATCCTGCTGGTCTACTACCTGTCACTGACCTGGATGCCCAGGATCCTGATCGGCGCCGGGTTCGCGGAGTACAAGGCATTCGTCACCACGGCGTCCATGGCGGCCGTTGGGCTTTTGGGTGTGGTTGTGGCCGCCCTGCTGGTGGAACGGGTTGGGCGCAAATGGATCCTGGCCATTACCGGCCCGTTGTCCGCGCTGACCCTGGTGATCGTGGCTTTCGTGGTGGACATTCCCACGGCGGCGGTGTTCTGGCTGCTGGTGTTCGGGTTCGTGGTGCAGGTGGCCATCCCGGTGCTGTACGCCTACGTGTCCGAGCTCTACCCCACCGAACTGCGCGGCACCGGCTTCGGCTGGGCGTCCACGTTCTCCCGCCTGGGCGCCGGCTTCGGGCCGCTGATTTTCGCCAACTACTTCTGGCCCGAGCTGGGGCTGGCCACGTCCTTCGCCCTCGCCGGCGGGCTGGTGCTGATTGCGGTGCTGTGGATGGCGTTCTTCTCCCCGGAGACCAAACAGCGCCGCCTCGAGTAGCCACCCCTCCCCCACCCAACTAGGTAGCGCTAAGTGTCGTTTTGACGCCTCGGAACGACACTTAGCGCTACCTAGTTTTGCTCGCTGGGAGACCAGCCCCGGCTCAGGAGCGATGAGCGGACTTTGGCCACCGCTGGCCGGGCGTCCCTCTCCATGTGCCGCTTTGAAATCCTCACGAGCAGCCAACCGGCACGGACAAAGTCCTCTTCGCGGGTAATATCGCGGACGATCTGAGCAGCTTCGGAATGCCCCTCGAAGTCGTACTCCACCGCCACCTTCTGTTCCGGATAGCCCAGGTCAGGGTGGCGTACGACGGCGGCATACAGTTCCGTGGGCATGTTCAGCAGAGGTTCGGGCAGGCCTGCGTCCTCCAACGCCAGCCGCAGGCGGGTTTCAGGGGCGGAATCCGATCCGACCCGCGCACGATCAAGGGCAACCCGAGCCTTCCTGATTCCGGGCGTCCCCTTGTGCCTGTCGAGCATTTCCTCGAGATCTTCCCGGGTTGCATACGGCTCCGACCTGCCCTCGAGGTCCGGCCGCGGGACCCGCAGCAGATGATCAGCAACAACGGTTAACTCTTCGATGCTCATCTTGCGTGAACAGTCCAACCAGGTCCTTACCGGCGACGTGACCAGCAATCCCGAAAGATTCACGATCTCGTCCGCGAAAAACTGCCCGCGATGTCCCTTCACGCCGGGCCGGCGCATGATGGCAACTGTGTCGGGCCGCGAAATGTGCAGCAGGGGCTCATCACTGCCCGGAAGGAACCTGGGAACCCCCACAGGAGAAAGGCCGAGGCATGCGAAGCAGCAGCACAGTCCGTCACCAATGTGTAGGGACGGATGCGCGGGGCAAGGTGGTGTTCGTTGGCGGCATCCGGCACCCGGACTCCACGGCTTGGCCAGAGCAAGCCCTGGTGACGTAGACGCCGCCGGCTGATTCCGGCGTCGACCGCTTCTTGGAAAGTGAAAGGGCATGACGAAAGCTGCTCGGGCAGTTGACTCGGTACCTTCATCCGCCCATCGTGGCAGCCAAGACGGGATGCCGCAGAGGTTATCCACAGGCTTGCGCTCCGATGCCCAACTAGGTAGCGCTAAGTGTCGTTATGAGGGCTGAAAACGACACTTGGCGCTACCTAGTTGGGTGGGGCGGAGGGGTTAGGCGGGAAGGTTCGAGGCGCCGGCGCGGTGGTCGGCGGCGAGGGAGGCCAGGGTGGACACCAGCAGGCGGCGCTCCACCACTTTGATGCGCTCATGAAGGGTTTCCTCGGTGTCGGAATCCTCGATGGCCACGGCCTCCTGGGCGATGATGGGGCCGGTGTCCACGCCGGCGTCAGCCCAGTGCACGGTGCAGCCGGTGACCTTAACGCCGTAAGCCATCGCATCCCGCACCCCGTGGGCGCCCGGGAACGCCGGAAGCAGTGCCGGGTGGGTGTTCAGGTACTTGCCGTTGAAGGCATCGATGAACTCCGGGCTGACGATGCGCATGAACCCGGAGGAGACCACCACATCGGGCTGGAACCGGGCCACGGCGCCGGTCAGTGCGGCATTCCAGGCAGCGCGGTCCGGGTACGCCTTGAAGTCAACCACGAACGTCGGGATGCCTGCGGCCGCGGACCGTTCCACCCCGAAGGTGCCCTGACGGTCCGCACCCACAGCCGCGATTTCCACGTCCAGTTCCCCCGCCCTGACGGCATCGATGACAGCCTGGAGGTTGGACCCGGTACCGGAAACGAGGACTACGATGCGCATGGCTCTAGCTTATGGGCAGGCTCGCGTAGGCTGGAAAACATGAACACCTCCCCCGAACCGGCTGGGCAGCAGCGGACCAGGCCGCCGCTCAGCGAGGCAGCCAAAGCCTCGCTGTCCAAGACCCATACCCTGTTCCGGATGTTCGTCATCTCCGTGATCGGCTCCTTCTTTGTCTACCAGCTGGACGTCAACTACCTCTGGCTGACCGGGATCCTCACGGCGGCCAGTGTGGCCCTGGGCATTGTCCTCCTGGTGCGGGCCGCGAAGCTGAAGGAATCCAGGCTGGTCCTGATCGGCACCATCTCCGGCCTGGTGGTGTCTGCCATCATGGTGCTGCTGATCCTGGTGAGCGCAGTGTTCTTCGACGAAGTGCGCCAGTACCAGGCATGCATGGGCCGGGCGCTCACGGATCAGGCACAGTCGGCGTGCCGGGTCCAGCTGGAAAGCTCGCTGCCCCGGCAGCTCCCCTAGCCAGCGCCACCCTCAGGCAGCGCAGCGGCGCTGTTGCTAAGCCCGGGAAACCAGTTCCGCGTCCTCGTCCGACGCCGCCTGCTCACGTTCCAGCCACGGCCCGGCCGCGTAACCAATCACGACGCCGACAGCCACTTCCGCAGCCAGCCACACCGCAGTCCAGAGCGGGTCCGGGCCGATGTCCGTCAGGCGGCCGATTCCCGCCGAGCCGCGGGCCAGCCAGGCAAGGCCAAAGGACAGGACCCCGGCTGCCAGACCGGCCAGGATCCCCAGCACCAGGGTGGAGACTGTTGCCGTGAACCAGCGGGCCCGGACCTTGATGGAAAGCCACTCATCGAAGTGGTTTTCACCTTCGCGCAGGAACCACCACCCGGCGAGCACGCCCGCCAGCACCGGGACGATCAGGGCCACAAAGGCGTAGTCCAGCGGCCCGGAAGGGATGGCGGCCAGCACTGGGATGGAGGGCAGCGGTCCGACGGCGGTTCCCAGGGGACCCACCTGCGAACCGACCCCCATGGCAAAGCCGGCCCCCGACGTCCAGGCCAAGGCGAAGACCGCAAGGTTGGGAAGGAAGCCGAGCTGTGCGGTGGTCAGGGCGGCACCCCCTACGGCGCCGGCGTCGAGCGCCTCATAGACGGCAACCACCAGGTTCCAGTGGATGAACAGGTCCACCGCCAGCAGCACGCCAGCCAGGGCCAGCGCGGAAACGGTGGCCACAAAACCGGCCTTGCCGGCGGATGCAAGGTAGGAGCCCGCCCACCGCGAATGCTGGCTGGTGCGGGAAATCCAGTCCACGGCGTCGACGCCGATGAGCCGGCTCCAGGAACCGGCCTCCCGCCGCGCGCCGATCACCATGCCAAGCGCGTAGGGAATGAGCGGAATCAGCATGGCGAACCAGGGATTGATGCCCACATCCGGGGTACGGCAGACGAAACCGGTGGCCGTCCCGAAGGCGGCGTAGACAACCCATGAGCCGAGCAATGCCTGCCACAGCTGGTCTGTGTAGGAAGCGCGGGCAAGGCGCCGTCCGGCCCGCCAGGCAAGGAGGAAAGGCAGCAGGGTAAGGCCCAGCGGAATCAGCGACAGAACGCCGGATTCCCCGTTGCCGGCGGCGTCGGAACCCGCGGCGCTGAGTTCCAGCGGAACTCCATGGACCAGCAGCCAGGACTGACCCGCCAGCCGGGCCAGGACGTCGAAGGAGCTGTCCTGGAAGCCGGCAGTGGCCCACACGGCGATGATCGGGGCAATCACCACCAGCGCGGAAATGATGGCTGCCTGCGCCGTTTCGAGGGCACCCTGCAGCCACAAGGGCATGGGAAGGCCACGGTCTCCGGTCTGGTCAGCACGCATTTTCATCGTGCCCCATGGTGTCACGGCAGGGGCGTCCGGGCCGGGAACGACAGGCTCATCCGCCGGATCGGCGGAAAGTCCGGCGCACACTGTTCCGGCGCTTTTCGTAGTGGTCCGCCGTAAAATTTAACTGTCCACAACGAGTGGATTGGAGGGAAGAAATGACTACCGCATCCCCACATGCACACGGCGTTCATTTTGGCCGGGCAGACGTCCAAAACGCTGGCATGGGAGTGGGAATTATTTTGATGCTGGTCGGCGTCCTGGGCTTCATCCCGGGTGTCACCACGCAATACAGCGAACTGATGTTCCTCGGACCGGCGTCGCACGCCATGTTCCTGGGGCTGTTCCAGGTGTCCATGCTGCTCAACATCGTGCAGCTGGCCATCGGTGCCACCGGCTGGGCCATGTCCCGGACAGAACACGGAGCACGGAACTTCCTCCTGGGGGCCGGCGCACTGTACATCGTCCTGGCCATCTTCGGGCTCATTGTCGGAGTAGATTCAGCGGCGAACTTCCTGGCCCTGAACATGATGGACAATTGGGCACATCTGGTGCTGGGCGTCGTAATGATTGTTGCCGGCTGGCTGTTCTCCAGGACGGCGGCCCGCAGGCTATAGCCCGGAATCCGTAAACCGGGAAACAGGAGCCGCGAATGAAGAAGAACCCTAAGTTCTGAAGATATTCGTCCTACTGGCTGGTGCAGTTGCCGCCGTACGCGGGGACTGCACCAGCGTTCAAGAAAGTTCCGCATGCATAACGACGCCGGGAGCCCGTCTGTGGACTCCCGGCGTCGTGTGCTGTGCGCTTGCCTCCGCGGCCGTCCGTTCGAGGGCGCCTCAGCGGTGCTCTCAAACGTTAGCGGTAAAGCTTAGCGGCGCGCGTCGCGGTCCACGCCGTCCGCGTCAATGTGCTCCTTGCGGACTTCCTCGCTGACCGTGACGTCGTCCTGGACAACGTCCTTGTCCAGGCGGACCCGCTCCACCGGAACGGTTTCCTTGTCCACGACGGGGCGCTCCTCGTGCAGGATCACCTCGTGCTCCTCTTCACTGATGTCCGGGCCGCCCAAGGCTTCGCCGCGGTTGGCGTCCGTAATGGGCTCGCGCTCCAGGCGGACCTCTTCACGCTGCACGGGCACAGTCTTGGTGACATTTTCCGTGGTGACGTACTTCCGCAGCCGGGCACGGCTGGTCTCCTGGCGCTCGGTGCCAACATGGAGCTTTTCCTCGGAGCGAGTCATAGCGTCGTCCGTGGTGGGGCCGGAGGTGTCATGGCCAACGGTGTGGCGGTCGGTGGCGTCCCGGTCCAAGTCGCGGTCCCGGTCGCCGCTCACACCGGCGGTGGGGGTGCCGGCGTTCAGGTCTGCATCGCCCTGGAAGTCGACATCCGTCCGGGTGTCCACGTCGTCGTTACGGGTGTCCGAGTAGGTGCGGGCACCACGCTCGTAGTAGGTGTACAGGCGGTCCTCCTCCTCGGGGGTGAGGTGGCCGTCCACATCGACGCGCGGCGCGTCCTTGACGTGCTCCTTCGTGTAAGGAACCACCAGGTCGTCGCCCTGGCTGTGTGCTCCCTCAACGGGAATGAAGGACTGCGAGGTGCCAAAGAGGCCCGTCTTGACGGTGACCCAGGTGGGCTCGCCGGTGTCGTCGTCCGCGTACAGCTGGCCGATGGAACCGATCTTCTCGCCATCTGAACCGATGACGTTGCCACCCTTGGTGAGCAGGTTTTCGATGTTTTCCCTGTTGAGCATGACGTCTCCTTGGATGTGTCGTTGCGCTGGGCTTTGCCAACAATGTGGATGTCCCGGCACCGGGTGTTCCCGGCACTGGCCTCCGCCCCGTTGCTTGAGGCTCTGCGTTAGCTGCACTCCTACACTAAGCATGCTTAGCATCAAATGCAAAGCCTACTTAGTAATTTTTTCAGTGATGCGTCCTGCTGTTCATGCAGCTTTTCCCCCACAGTCACATCCAATCCCCCGCACGGCAACGCCGCCCGCACACCGTGGAGGGGTGAGGATCGCAATTGTTGCTGAATCATTCCTGCCGCTGATGAACGGCGTGACGCACTCCATCCTGCGCGTGCTGGAACACCTCGAGAACCGGGGCGACGACGTCCTGGTGATCGCGCCTTCCACGCTGGACGGGGAAGCGCCGGAACGTGTCCGGGGCGCGGAGATCCTCCGGCTGCCGGCTGTGCCGCTGGCCGGCTATGCAAACGTCAGGGTGGCCATGGGCGGTGTGTACCGGGTCAAGCGAATCCTTGCCGACTACGCACCGGACGTTGTCCACCTCGCCTCGCCTTTCGTCCTTGGCTGGCGGGCGGCACAGGCGGCGCACCAGCTGGGCATTCCCAGCGTGGCCATTTACCAGACCGAAGTCCCCAGCTATGCGGCGAGATACGGTGTGCCGTTCCTGGAGAACTGGGCCTGGAACCGGGTTGAAAACATCCATCTGCTCGCCACCCGGACCCTGGTGCCGTCCACGTTCGCGCTGAACCAGTTGCGCGGCCGCGGCATCCCACGGGTGCAGATGTGGCGCCGGGGAGTGGACACGGCAAGGTTCTCGCCGGAAAAGCGCGACGACGGATGGCGGGCTTCCGTGGCTCCCGGCGGGCAGCGGATCATCGGCTACGTGGGACGGCTGGCCGTGGAGAAGCAGGTGGAGGACCTGGCTGCCCTGGCCGGGATTCCCAACACCAGGCTTGTGATTGTTGGCGACGGACCTCAGCGGGCTGCCCTCCAAGACGCCTTGCCAGAGGCCCTTTTTACCGGCTTCCTGGGCGGCGAGGAACTGGCCCGGGCCGTCGCATCCTTCGACCTCTTTGTGCACCCGGGTGAGTTCGAGACCTTCTGCCAGACCATCCAGGAGGCCATGGCATCGGGTGTGCCGGTGGTGGCCACCGGCCGGGGCGGGCCGCTCGATCTGGTGGAAAACTCACGGACAGGCTGGCTCTACGAACCTGGCGACCTGACCGGCCTGCGCGGCCACGTGCTCGACCTGATGGGCGACGACGCCAAACGCCGGGCGTTCGCTGCTGCAGCCCATGCTTCCGTGCAGGACAGGACGTGGCCAGCGCTGTGCGGGGAGCTGGTCCGGCACTACGAACAAGTCATTGCAGCCGAACCGGCAAAGGCATCAACGGGCTTTCGTGCGGGGGCAGCGCAGTGAAGGTCTCGGTGATCGGCTGCGGCTACCTCGGTGCCGTCCATGCGGCCACGCTCGCCTCCATGGGCCATACCGTGGTGGGGATCGACGTCGACCCCGGCAAAGTGGACCAGCTGGCACGCGGTGCCGCCCCGTTCCACGAACCCGGACTGGACGAACTCCTGCGGGACGGGCGGATCACCGGCCGGCTCACCTTCTCCACCGACGCCTCCAGCGCGAAGGACGCGCAGGTCCACTTCCTGTGCGTGGGCACCCCGCAGGACAAAACGTCCGACGCCGCCGACCTCACCTTCCTGGTCTCCGCCATCGAAACGCTGCTTCCGCACCTGGCCGCGGGCGCCGTCGTCGTGGGTAAATCCACGGTGCCCGTGGGCACGGTGGAGATGCTGCGCGGCGTCCTGGCCCGGCGGCCGGACGTGCTGCTGGCGTGGAACCCGGAGTTCCTCCGCCAGGGGACCGCGGTGAAGGACTCGCTGGTGCCGGACAGGCTGGTGTACGGCGTGGACGGCGGGCGCGGAGGCGCGTTCCATCCCCGCAGCGGCGCCCCGCTCGGCGTCACGGCGGCGCTGGACGCCGTCTACGAACCGCTTCTCCGGGCCGGCATTCCCCGCCTGGTCTGCAACTTCGCCACGGCGGAGCTCATCAAGTCGGCGGCGAACGCCTACCTTGCCACCAAAGTGAGTTTCATCAACGCGGTGGCCGGGCTGTGCGACGCGTCGGGAGCGGACGTGGCGGAGCTGGCCGAGGCCATGGGCATGGACCCGCGCATCGGCGGGCGGTACCTGCACGCCGGCCTGGGTTTCGGCGGCGGCTGCCTCCCCAAGGACATCCGCAGCTTCCGGACACAGGCCGTCCATGCAGGGGTCACAGCCCTGGACGACTGGATGCGGCTGGTGGATTCGGTCAACCTTGGCCAGCGTGAACGCACCGTTGCCCTGGCTGCGGACCTTTCCGGCGGCAGCGTTGCCGGCCGCTCCATCACTGTCCTGGGTGCATCCTTCAAACCGGACACCGACGACATCCGGGACTCCCCCGCCCTGGACGTCGCCGACCGGCTCGCGGCGGCCGGGGCGCACGTGACCGTCACGGATCCCAAGGCAGTAAACAACGCCTGGCGGCGTTACCCGCGCCTGCGGTTCGAAGCGTCAACGGAACGGGCGCTCGAGGGTGCCGAGCTGGTGCTGCTGCTTACCGAATGGGATGAATACCGCCGCCTCTGCCCCGCCGCTGCCGGAGCACGGGTACGACGGCGGGTGGTGCTGGACGCGCGCAACGTACTGGACGCCGCGGCCTGGCAGGCCAACGGCTGGTCGGTGCGGGGCCTGGGC